>JAKAFI010000074.1 GCA_021818005.1 Acidobacteriota bacterium
TCATGCGACCATCTTCGGGACAATTATAGGGACTCGGCGCCCGTTTCGCCACGCGTCGCACCGCCTCGCCGCGGCGGCCGGGAGGCGACCCCCTCCGAGGGAATGGCGAAGGTGCCGGGCGCCGTTATTGGCAGCGCGGGCCGTCACAGCGACTGCGATTCGTTCCACGTTCGGCCCGAAGAACGGAGGTCGTGCCGATGTCCAAGCTGACGCTTGCTCCCCTGCCGTACGCCTACGACGCCCTGGAACCGTGGATCGACGAGCAGACGATGCGCATCCACCACGACAAGCACCACCAGGCCTACCTCGACAACCTCCTCAAGGCGATCAACGGCACCGAGTTCGAGAACGTGGCGCCGGAAAAGCTCCTCGCCTCCCTCGCGGAGGTGCCCGAGAAGATCCGCTCCGCGGTGCGCAACCACGGCGGCGGCTACGTCAACCACAACCTGTTCTGGGAGATCATGGCCCCGGGCGCGGGCGGCGCGCCGAGCGGCGACCTGGCCGCCGCGCTCGGCACCCAGTTCGGCGGCTTCGACTCGTTCAAGCAGAAGTTCTCCGCGGCGGCGGCGGGGCAGTTCGGCAGCGGCTGGGCGTGGCTCGTCGTCAAGCGCGACGGCACGCTCGGCCTGTACGGCCTGCCCAACCAGGACAACCCGATCTCCAACGGGGACCAGGCGATCCTCGGTCTCGACGTGTGGGAGCACGCGTATTACCTCAAGTACCAGAACCGGCGCGCCGAGTACATCGAGAGCTGGTGGAACGTCGTCAACTGGAAGCGGGTCGACGAGCTCTACCGCAGGGCGAAGAAGTAGCGTCCGGGCCGCCGGGACCGGCGTGGCCGGCGGCACGGCGCGCCTCGTCGCGGTCGCGGGCGGTGGCCGCCCCGATCCCGGCGTCGTTCAGGGTCGCCGGTTGGGGGCGGCGGGTGTTGCCTGACGCTGCAACACGGCCCGCCGGTCGGGGAGGTCGGATTCGCGCCATCCTCCGCCCAACGCCTTGATCAGGTTGACGCTGGCCGTGAGCCGCCCGGTCGCCAGGTTGACGGCGGTCCGCTCGTTGGCGAGCGCGGCCGTCTGCGCGCTCACGACCTGGAGGTAGGTCGTGACCCCGGCTCGATACTGGTCCTGCGCCATCTTCAGCGAGCGCTCGGCGGCGGCGACCGCGGCGGCCTGCTGCTCCGATTCCACCGCGAGGATGCGCAGCGCCGCCAGGTTGTCCTCGACCTCCTGGAACGCCGTCAGCGCGCTGCTCCGATACGCGGCCACCGCGGCGTCGTAGGAGGCCATCGCCTGTTCGTTGGCCGCGCGTCGCCGCCCGCCGGCGAACAGCGTCTCGGCCAGCGCCGGCCCCAACGACCAGAACCGGTTGGGGAGCGAGAAGAACCGCGCCAGCGTCGAACTCTGGTAGCCAGCCGAACCGGTAAGCGTCAGCGTCGGGAAGTACGCCGCCCGCGCCACCCCGATCTCAGCGTTGGCCGCGGCGACCAGCCGCTCGGCCGCCGCGACATCGGGCCGGCGCTCGAGCAGCTCCGACGGCACGCCGACCGGGATCTCGGGCGGCGCGGTCGCGAGCGGGCGCGGGGCGATTGCGAAATCGCCCGGCGGCTTGCCGACCAGCACGGCGACGGCGTGCTCCGCCTGCGCCCGGGCGATCGCCAGGTCGGTCGCCTGTGCCCGGACGGTCTCCAGCTGGGTTTGCGCCTGCGCCACGTCGATGCCGGATGCGACCCCCTGCTTGAAGCGGTTCTCCGTCAGCTGCAGCGCCGTCCGGTACGCTGCCACGGTCGAGTCGAGCAGCTGCTGCTCGCTGTCGAGGCCGCGGAGGACGAAGTAGTCCAGCGCCAGCTCGGCGTGCATCGCCAGACGAACGGCCTCGAGGTTGGCGGCGCTGGCCTGGGCGCCGGCGACGCCGGCCTCGACGCTGCGCCGCACCCCGCCGAAAAGGTCGAGCTCCCAGGCCACGTCAACCGGCAGCGAGTAGGTCGTCACGGTGGGCGCGGCGGCGCCCGGCGTGGCGGAGGAGCGCGTCGAGAGGCCGCTCGAGCGCGTCGCCGCAGCGCTCGCGCCGACGCTCGGGAAGAGGCCGGCGCGCGCGCCGCGAGCAAGCGCCCGCGCACCGCGGTACGCCGCCTCGGCCTGGGCGATCGTCTGGTTCGCCGCGGTGACCTGTTCCTCGAGCCCGTCGAGCTCGGCGTCGCCGAACACCTTCCACCACGCTCCGCGAGGAGCGACGTCGCGCGGCTGCGCCTGCTTCCACTCTCCGACCGCCGCCTGCGGCAGCTGGAGCTCCTTGTACCTCGTCGCGACCGGCGCCGACGGTCGTACGTAGTTCGGGCCCACGGCGCAGGACGCGCACAGCACGGTGAGCGCCGGCCACGCCGCGCGGAACAGCCGCCGTTCGGCGGGCCGGGCCGCGGCGTTCGTCGCGACCGGTGCCGCGCCCGCGGCGGTCGAAAGAAGTGCCTGTCGCATCACGTCCCCTCCACGGCGGGCGCCGGTCGGCGCGCAAGCGCGCGTCGCAGCATGCCCAGCCGGAGCCGGAACCGGTCGAGGTAGAGATAGACCACCGGCGTGGTGAACAGCGTCAACATCTGACTGAAGAGCAGGCCGCCGACGATCGCGATACCGAGCGGCCGCCGCAGCTCCGAGCCGGTGCCGCCGCCGATCGCCAGCGGCAGACCGCCGAGCAGGGCGGCCATGGTGGTCATCGTGATCGGCCGGAAGCGCAGCATGCACGCCTGGAAGATCGCCTGCTCGGGGGTCTTCCCCTCCTTGCGCTCGGCCTCGATCGCGAAGTCGATCATCAGGATCGCGTTCTTCTTCACGATCCCGATCAGCAGGATGATGCCGATCAGCGCGATCACCGAAAGTTCGGTGCGGAACGCGAGCAGCGCCAACAACGCGCCGACGCCCGCGGAGGGCAGCGTCGAGAGGATCGTCACCGGGTGGATCAGGCTCTCGTAGAGCACGCCGAGCACGATGTAGACCGCGAGGAGAGCGGCGGCGATCAGCAGCGGCTCGCTGGCGAGCGAGGCCTGGAACGCCTGCGCCGTGCCCTGGAAGCTGCCGCGGATCGTGGCCGGGAGCCGCATCTCGGACTCGGCCCGGTTGATCGCGTCGACCGCGGTGCCGAGCGAGACCCCGAGCGGGAGGTTGAACGAGAGCGTGACCGCCGGGAATTGCCCCTGGTGGTTGACCTGCAGCGGCGCCGTGTCCGGCGCGTACTTCGTGAATGCGGCGAGCGGCACCATGCCGCCGTTGCTCGCGGGCAGGTAGATGGCCTTCAGCCCCTCCGGGTTCTGCCAGAACCGCGGCGCGGCCTCCATGATCACGTGGTACTGGTTGAGCTGCGTGTACATCGTCGAGACCTGGCGCTGTCCAAAGGCGTCGTAGAGCGTGTTGTCGAGCATGCTGGGGGTGATCCCGAGGCGTGAGGCCGTGGTGCGATCGATCGTGAGCGCGGCCTGCAGGCCCTTGTTCTGCTGATCGCTGTTGACGTCGGCGAGCACCTTGAGCGTGCGCAGCTTCGCGACCACACGCGGCGCCCACTGGAACAGCTCCTCCGAGTTGTCGCCTTGCAGCGTGTACTGATACTGGGTGGCGGAGGGCCGCCCGCCGACGCGGATGTCCTGGACGGACTGCAGGTAGAGTGTCGCGCCGGGAACGCGCGAGAGCTTGCCGCGCAGCCGCCCGATCACCTGGTCGGCGGTCACGTCGCGCTCGCTCCACGGCTTGAGTCCGATGAACATCCGGCCGGTGTTCACGGTGCCGCCGAGGAAGCCGTTGGCGCTGGCCACCGCGGGGTCCTGCATGATCGTCTCGACGAACTGCCGCAGCTTCACCTGCATCGCCTGGAACGAGGTGTCCTGGTCGGCGACGATCTGCCCCATGATCCTCCCCGTGTCCTGCTGCGGGAAGAACCCCTTCGGCACCTTGGCGTAGAGGACGATCGTCGCCGCCATCGTCGCGAGCGTGACCGCGAGCGTCAGCGGCTGGTGCCGCAGCACCCAGGCCAGCGCCCTCTCGTAGTGACTCATGATCCAGGCAAAGCCGCGCTCGCTGGCGCGGTAGAGACGGCCGTGCTGCTCCTCGCCGTGCGGGCGCAGCAGCGTGGCGCACATCATCGGGGTGGCGGTGAGAGAGACCAGCAGCGACACCGCGATGGCGACCGACAGCGTGACCGCGAACTCGCGGAACAGCCGCCCGACGATGCCGCCCATGAGCAGGATCGGGATGAACACCGCGACCAGGGAGAAGCTGATCGACACGACGGTGAAGCCGATCTCCTTGGCGCCCACGAGCGCGGCTTCCAGCGGCCGCAACCCCGCCTCGAGGTGGCGGGTGATGTTCTCGATCACCACGATCGCGTCGTCGACCACGAACCCCGTGGCGACCGTGAGCGCCATCAGCGAGAGGTTGTCGATGCTGTAGCCGAGCAGGTACATGACGCCGAACGTGCCGACCAGCGAGATCGGCACCGCCACGCTCGGGATCAGCGTCGAGCGCAGACTGCGCAGGAACACGAAGACCACGAGGATCACGAGCATGATCGAGATGCACAGGGTGATCCCGACGTCGCGCACCGACGCGCGGATCGTCTGCGTGGCGTCGATGAGCAGGTTGAGCTTCACCGACGGGGGGATCATGGCCTGCAGCTGCGGCAGCACCGCGCGGACCCCGTCGACGGTGTCGATGATGTTGGCGCCCGGCTGGCGGAAGATGATGATGATCGCCGCCGGCTTGCCGTTGGACAGTCCCATCGTCCGGACGTCCTCGACCGACTCGACGACGTCCGCCACATCGCCGAGACGCACGGCGGCGCCGTTGCGGTAGCTGACCACGAGCTGGCGGTACTCGGCCGGCTTGAGCAGCTGGTCGGTCGTCGCCAGCGACCAGGAGCGCTCGCCGTCGGCGACCTCGCCCTTGGGCCGATTGACGTTGGCGCTCGCGAGCACGCCGCGGACGTCCTCGAGCGCGAGCCCCGCGTGGTTGAGCGCGGGGGGGTCGAGCTCGACGCGGATCGCCGGCAGGGCGCTGCCGCCGACGAACACCTGGCCGACGCCCGGCACCTGCGACAGCTTCTGCTGCAGCACGGTCGAGCCGATGTCGTACATCTGCCCGCGGTTGAGGAGGTCCGAGGTGAGCGAGAGCAGCATGATCGGCGCGTCGGCCGGGTTCACCTTGTGGTAGTGAGGGTTGCTCGGCAGGTTCGCCGGCAGCTGGCCGCGCGCCGCGTTGATCGCCGCCTGCACGTCACGCGCCGCGGCGTCGATGTTGCGGTTGAGGTCGAACTGGAGCGTGATGCTCGTCGAGCCGAGGGAGCTGGTCGACGTCATCTCGGTGACGCCCGCGATGCGCCCGAACTGGCGCTCGAGCGGCGTCGCGACCGACGACGCCATCGTCTCCGGGCTGGCCCCCGGCAGGCCCGCCGAGACGTTGATCGTCGGGAAATCCACTTGCGGCAGCGGCGACACCGGCAGGTAGCGCAGCCCGAGTGCGCCTCCGAGAGCGATCGCGGCCACCAGCAGCGTCGTTGCCACCGGCCGGTGGATGAACGGCGACGAGAGCGACGAGAACTTCAACCGCTCTCCCCGGCCGGGCCTGCGGCTCCGCTCCGCCCTGCGACACGGCGGGCCAGGCGGTCGAACGCGAGGTAGATCACCGGCGTCGTGTACAGGGTCAGCACCTGGCTGAAGATCAGCCCGCCGACGATCGCGATGCCGAGCGGCCGGCGCAGCTCCGCGCCGATCCCGCCACCCAGCGCCAGCGGCACGCCGGCGAGCAGCGCCGCCATCGTGGTCATCAGGATCGGCCGGAAGCGCAGCAGCGCCGCCTGGTAGATCGCTTCGGTCGGCGCCTTCGCCTCCTTGCGCTGTGCGTCGAGGGCGAAGTCGATCATCATGATCGCGTTCTTCTCCACGATGCCGATGAGCAGGATGATGCCGATCAGGGCGATGACCGAGAACTCGGTGTGGAACAGCATCAGCGACAGCAGCGCGCCGACGCCCGCCGAAGGCAGCGTCGAGAGGATCGTGATCGGGTGGATGTAGCTCTCGTAGAGCACGCCGAGCAGGATGTAGACGGTCACGATCGCGGCGAGGATGAGGAACGGCGTGTGGACGAGCGACGCCCGGAACGCCTGCGCGGTCCCCTGGAACGCCGTCTGGATGCTCGCCGGCAGCCCGAGCTCCGCCCTCGCCCCGTCGATCGCCTTGACCGCCTCCCCGAGCGACGCGCGGGACGCGAGGTTGAACGAGACCGTGACGGCGGGGAACTGCCCCTGGTGGTTGATGGCGAGCGGGGCGTTCGTGGTCTCGACCCTGGTGAACGCCGCCAACGGCACCGAGCCGCCCCCGACCGAGCGCAGGAACACGTTGGCCAGTTGGTCGGGCCCCCGCTGGAACGCCGGCTGCGCCTCGAGCACGACGCGGTACTGGTTGAGCTCGGTGAACATGGTGGAGACCTGACGCTGGCCGAACGAGTCGTAGAGCGCATTGTCCAGGTCGAGCGGCGTGATGCCCAGGCGCGAGGCCGTCGTCCGGTCGAGGACCAGCCGCGCCTCCAGCCCGTCGCTCTGCTGGTCGGAGGCGACGTCACGCAGCTCGGGGAGCTGGCGCAGGCGCGCGACGAAACGCGGCGCCCAGAACGCCAGCTCGCGCGCGTCCGGGTCTTCGAGGCTGTACTGGTACTGCGTACGGCTGACCCGGTCCTCGACGGTCAGGTCCTGCACCGGCTGCATGAACAGCGTGATCCCCTCGACGCGCGCCAGCTCGGGCTGCAGGCGGCGGATGATCGCGCTGGCGCTCTCACCGCGCTCGGCCAGCGGCTTGAGGTTGATCTGGATCCGGCCGCTGTTCATCGTCGTGTTGGTGCCGTCGATGCCGATGAACGACGACAGGCTCTCCACCGCCGGGTCCTTGAGGATCGCCTCGGCGAGCGCCTGCTGGCGGTCGGCCATCGCGGGGAACGACACCGTCTGCGGCGCCTCCGAGATGCCGAGGATCACCCCGGTGTCCTGCACCGGGAAGAACCCCTTGGGGATGACGACGTAGAGCACCACGGTCAGGACCAGCGTCACCACGGCGACCGCCAGCGTCGCCGGCTGGTGCTGCAGCACGCGCTTGAGCGTCCGGCCGTAGAACGCGATCACGGCGTCGAACGCGCGCTGCGAGCTGCGGTAGAAACGCGTTTGCTCCTCTTCGCGCTTCAAGTGCAGCAGTTTCGCGGACATCATCGGCGTCAGCGTCAGCGACACCGCAGCGGAGATCAGGATCGTGACGGAAAGGGTGACCGCGAACTCGCGGAACAGCCGCCCGACGATGTCCCCCATGAACAGGAGCGGGATGAGCACCGCGATCAGCGAGACGGTCAGGGAGAGGATCGTGAAACCGATCTGGGCCGAGCCCTTGAGCGCCGCCTCGAGCGGCGCCACCCCCTCCTCGATGTAGCGCGAGATGTTCTCGATCATCACGATGGCGTCGTCGACCACGAACCCGGTCGAGATCGTCAGCGCCATCAGCGTGAGGTTGTTGAGGCTGTAGCCGAGCAGGTACATGGCACCGAACGTGCCGACGAGCGAAACCGGCACGGCGACGCTCGGGATCACGGTACCGGCCGTCGTGCGCAGGAAGAGGAAGATCACCATGACGACGAGACCGATGGTGAGCATGAGCTCGAACTCGACGTCGTGGACCGAGGCGCGGATCGTCGTGGTGCGGTCGGTGAGGATCGAGACCTTGATGGCGGGGGGAAGCGAGGCGCGCAGCTGCGGCAGCAGCGTCTTGATCCGGTCGACGACCGCGATGATGTTGGCGCCCGGCTGGCGCTGGATGTTGAGGATCACGGCCGGCGTCCGGTTCATCCACGCCGCCAGCTTGACGTTCTCCGCGGCGTCGATGACGTTCGCGACGTCGGAGAGGCGCACCGGCGCGCCGTTGCGGTAGGCGATGATCAGGGGACGGTACTGGGCGCTGGAGAGCAGCTGATCGTTGGCCCAGATCGAGTACGACTGTGCCTTCCCGTCGAACGCCCCCTTCGCCTGGTTGACGTTGGTCTGCCCGATCGCGGTGCGGATGTCCTCCATCGTCAGCCCGTAGGAGGAGAGGGCGGTCGGGTTCACCTGCACGCGCACCGCCGGCTTCTGCCCGCCGCTGATGCTGACCAGCCCGACGCCGGGGAGTTGGGCGATCTTCTGGGCGAAACGCGTGTCCGCAAAATCCTCGACCTTCGAGAGCGGGAGCGTCTCGGAGGTGAGCGCGAGCGTCAGGATCGGCGCGTCGGCCGGGTTGATCTTGCTGTAGATCGGCGGGTTTGGCAGGTCCCTGGGCAGGTAGGTCCCGGCCGCGTTGATCGCCGCCTGCACCTCCTGCTCGGCGACGTCGATATTGAGGTCGAGCACGAACTGCAGCGTGATCAACGAGCTCCCCGCCGAGCTCGCCGAGGTCATCTGGTTGAGCCCCGGCATCTGCCCGAACTGGCGCTCGAGCGGCGCCGTGACCGCCGACGCCATCACGTCGGGGCTCGCGCCCGGGTAGAACGTGACGATCTGGATCGTCGGATAGTCGACCTGCGGCAGCGCCGAAACCGGAAGCAGCTTGAAGCCGATCGCGCCGGCGATCAGGATCGCCGCCATCAGCAGCGAGGTGGCGATCGGGCGCAGGATGAACGGGCGGGACGGGTTCATGAGCCCTGCTGCCGCGTGCCGTTCGCTTTCGCCAGCGTGACCGGCGTGCCGGGCTGCAGCTTGTCCACACCGTCGACGACCACGACGTCGCCGGCAGAGATCCCGCTCCGCAACGCGCTCGTATCGCCCTCGGTCATCTGCACCTCCACCGTGCGCATCTCGACGGTGGAGTCCGGCTTCACCACGTAGACGTAGGTCGATTGCGGGCTGCGCTGGATCGCGGCCGTGGGCACCAGGACGACGCCGTGCAGCGTCTCGACCAGCAGGCGAGTGTTGACGAACTGGTTCGGGTAGAGCGCCGAGTCCTGGTTGGGGAACAACGCCCGCATCCGGATCGTGCCGGTCGAGAGGTCGATCTGGTTGTCGATCGCCAGCAGCGAGCCGGTCGCGAGCTCGCGCTTGAAGTCGCGGTCCCACGCCTCGACGACGAGGTCGTGCCCCTTCCGCCGCTGCTGCAGGACCGCCGGCAGCTGGTCGGCCGCGATCGTGAAGATCACGGTGATCGGCTGCTGCTGCGTGATCACCAGAAGCCCGTTCTGGTCGGAGGCGTGCACGATGTTGCCCGGGTCGACGAGCCGGAGGCCGACGATGCCGGAGATCGGCGCGGTGATCCGACTGTAGGTCAGGTTGAGCTTCGCGCTCTCCACCTGCGCCCGGTCGCTCTTGATCGCCGCCTCGATCTGGTCCACGGTGGCCGCCTGCGTGTCGAGCTGCTGCGCCGAGACTGAGTTCTCCTTGATCAGGACCCGGTAGCGTTCGAGGTCGACCTTGGCGTTCGCCAGCGCCGCCTCGTCCTTGGCGAGCTGCCCCTCGGCCTGGTGGAGCTGGACCTCGAACGGCCGGGGGTCGATCTGGGCGAGCAGATCGCCCTCGCGAACGAGCTGCCCCTCGCGGTAGGCGACGCTGACCAATTGCCCGTCGACGCGGCTGCGCACCGTGACCGTCTTGACCGGAGTCACGGTGCCGAGCCCGCTCTGATAGACCCCGAGGTCGCCGAGCGCCGCAGTCGCGCCCACCACGGGGATCGCGCGCCGCGCCTCCGGCCCACCGGCCCGGGCGCCGCCGGCCTGGCCGCGCAGCGAACTGGCCAGCAGCACCGACACGAGCACCACCGCGACCCCGACCGGCAACAGCCACCGGCGTTCGCCGCTCAACCCTTTGCGCATCATTTCCTTGCCTGCTTCGGGCCGGCCCTCGCCCGGGGCCCCCGCTGGTTCGCCACGCATCGTTGGACCTCCGAATCGCAACCGAGGGCGGGTCGACCCCGCCCTGTCTCCGGCATCATACGTTGTCACAGCAACAGAAGTTTTGGCCTCCAGGCGCTCGCCGGCGGCCCGCTCCATCTGTGGCCGATCCTCCCGCCGGCGCCGCTCACGCCCGTGGCAGGTCGGTCGCGGTTCGCCCGACGCACTCGTACTCGAACCCCATAGCGCGCATCTTCTCCGGTTCGTATACGTTGCGCAGGTCGACGAGGCGAGGCGCGCGGAGCGTCCGCCGCAGCCGCTCGAGGTCGAGCGAGCGGAACTGGTTCCACTCCGTGAGGACCACGAGACAGTCCGCGCCGGAGGCCGCCTCGAACTCGTCGGCGCAGTACGTCACGCCGGCGGGGAGCACGTCGCGCGCCGTCTCGAACGCCGCCGGGTCGAACACCTTGAGCGCGGCGCCGTCGGCGGCGAGCGCCGCGAGGATCGGGATCGCGGGCGCCTCGCGCATGTCGTCGGTCTCGGGCTTGAACGAAACCCCGAGCACGCCGATCGTCAGGCCGGCGACCGAACCGCCGCAGAGAGCGCGCACCTTGTCGGCCATGCGCCGCTTGATCCGCTCGTTGGCCTCGACGACGGTGTCGACGATCGCGAACGGACGCCCCGCCTGGCGGGCGATGTCGGAGAGCGCCTTGGTGTCCTTGGGGAAGCAGGAACCGCCGTACCCCGGGCCCGGGTGGAGGAACTTGGGCCCGATGCGCCGGTCGAGCCCCATCCCCTTGGCGACGTGGTGAACGTCGGCGCCGAGCCGCTCGCACAGCTCCGCCACCTCGTTGATGAACGTGATCTTGGTGGCGAGGAAGGCGTTCGACGCGTACTTGATCAGCTCGGAGGACTCCACGTTGGTGATCACGAACGGCGTCTCGATCAGGTACAGCGGCGCGTAGATGTCCTTCATGATCGCGATCGCCTGCGCGTCGCGCGCCCCGATCACGACCCGGTCCGGTCGCATGAAGTCGCCGATCGCCGAGCCCTCGCGCAGGAACTCGGGGTTCGACACCACCGAGAACGGCTGCGTGCCGTTGCGTTCCCGGATCACCTTCTCGATCAGCTGGCCGGTCCCGATCGGCACGGTGGACTTGGTCACGACGACCTTGTACCCGTTCATGTGGTCCGCGACGGCCTCCGCCACCTCGACGACGTAGGTCAGGTCGGCGGAGCCGTCCTCCTTCGGCGGCGTCCCGACGGCGATGAAGATCGCGAGCGACGACTCCACCGCCTCCTTCAGATCGGTCGTGAAGTGCAGCCGGCCGGCCTTCTCGTTCTTCGCCACGAGCGCGTCGAGACCGGGCTCGTAGATCGGGATCTTGCCCTGCTTGAGCATCGTGATCTTGCGAACGTCGTTGTCGACGCAGGTCACGTCCATGCCGAAGTCGGCCAGGCACGCACCGGTGACCAGCCCGACGTAGCCGCTCCCAACCACCGCGATGTGCATCGTCCCTCCCGCGCCGCGCCGGCCGGCGCAGCCGTCAGAGTCTACCGGCCGCGCCGCGCCGCGGCAAGGCGAGCGCGCCGGCGGGC
>JAKAFI010000075.1 GCA_021818005.1 Acidobacteriota bacterium
CCGCGTTGCTGCGCGACGCGCGCGACCTGCTCGCCCGCCGGCCCGCGGTGCGCGCCGCCGTGCGGGCGGGGATCACCCAGCTGCTCGTCGACGAGTTCCAGGACACCGACCGGCTGCAGTGCGAGATCGTGCGCCTGCTCGCCCTCGACGGGCCGGCCGGCGAGCGGCCCGGCCTCTTCCTGATCGGCGACCCGAAGCAGTCGATCTACGGCTGGCGCAACGCCGACCTCGCGGCCTACGACGGGTTCCTCGAGCTGGTGCGGGCGAGCGGCGGCGAGGTGTTGAGCCTGGCCGTCAACTTCCGCTCGCTCCCCGCGATCCTCGACGAGGTGAGCCGGGTCGTGGAGCCGGTGATGGTGCGGCGGGAGGGCGTGCAGCCGGCGTTCCAGCCGCTGCTGCCGAGCCCGGCGCGCGCCGCGGCGCCGCCGCCTCCCGGCGGCCGCGCGCCGGTCGAGCACTGGGTGTCGTGGGCGCGGCCGGACGACGGCGCGGCCCCCCTCGCCCCGGCGCGGGCGCGCGTCGCGGCCGAGATCGAGGCGCTGGCGGCCGCGGCCGAGATCCGCGAGCTGCACCGCGACGGCGTCGCCTGGGGCGAGATCGGCGTGCTCCTGCGCACCACCGGCTCGCTCGACGCCGTCGTCGGCGCGCTGCGCGACGCGGGGGTGCCGTACGCGGTCGAGCGCGACCGCTCGTACTACCGGCGGCGCGAGGTCATCGAGGCGGCCGCGCTCGTGCGCGCGGTGCTCGATCCGGGCGACCACCTGGCGCTGGTCGCGGTGCTGCGCTCCACCCTGGTCGGCGTCCCCGACGCGGCGCTGATGCCGCTGTGGGAGCGCGGGTTCCCCGATCTCGCCGGCGAGCTGACGGCGCCCGACGCGGCGCGGCTCGCGCGCCTCGCGGCGCTGGTGGAGGAGACCGCCGGCGCGCTGCCGCCGGGGATCCCCGGGCTCGAGCGCGTGGCGGGGTGGGAGGGTAACCTCACCGCCTTCATCGCCCTCCTCGGGGAGCTGCGCGGCTCGTTCGCGAGCGAGCCGGCGGCGGTGTTCGTCGAACGGCTGCGCACCGCGACGCTGTTCGAGGCGAGCGAGGCGGCGCGCGCCCTCGGCGCGTACCGGGCCGCGAACCTCGACCGCTTCTTCCGCACGCTGCTGGAGGAGATCGAGGGCGGCGGCGAGCCGCAGGCGGTCCTGCGCGGCCTGCGCGCGAGCGTCGCCGAGGCGCGCGAGGCGCTCGAGGGGCGGCCGCTCGCGACGGGGGGGGACGCGGTCCGGGTGATGACGATCCACAAGGCGAAGGGGCTGGACTTCGGCCACGTCTACCTGCTGCAGGCGCACGGGAGGCCGCGCGGCGGCCGCCGGCTCGGCACCGACGCCGAAGAGGTCGGGGGCCGCTTCGAGTACGTGCTGTTCGGGGCCCCCAGCGCGGGCTGGCACGAGGTCGAGGCGCGGCGGCGGCGGGTCGAGGAGGCGGAGCTGGTGCGCACGCTGTACGTCGCCATGACCCGGGCCAAGGACCGGCTGGTGGTGGCGGGGAGCTGGCCCGACGCGGCGCCGCCCCCCAGGTCGCGCTCGCACGCCGACCTGCTCGCGCGCCGGGCGCCGGCGGCCGGCCTGGTGGCAATCGCCGCGCGGGTGGCCGCGTCCGGGGGCCGCCACGCCGACGAGGACGGGGCGCGCTGGGTGTTCCCCGTGCGGTCCTTGCCGGCCGAGAACGCGGCGCCGGCAGCGCCGGCGCCGGCCCTGGCCACGGCGGCGCAGGTCGCGGCCGCGGCCGCCCGCCTCGCCGAGCTGCGAGTCGGGGCCGGGGAGCGCATGGCGAGGGGTTTGTCCGCTCCGGCGTCCGAGGAAGCGCACCGGCTCCTGCGCGAGCTCCTCGATGAGGGTAACGCTGAGCCGCCCGAAGGGGAGGGCGCGGCGCGCGCGCGCGCCGACCGCGAGCGTGACTCGCCCGCCGCCGCGGCGGGCTCGGCGCTCCACGGCGTTCTCGAGCGCCTCGACCTCGCCGGCGACATCCGCGCTCAGCTCGCCGCAGCCCGGTCCTCGCTCGCCGCCCTGATGGACGACCTGACCGGGCCGGAGCGGCGCGACGAAGCGGTGCGCCGCGCCGAGGAGGTCCTCGCCCGGTTGGTCGCCGGCCCGCTCCCCGCGCGCCTGGCCGCGATCGCGCCGCACGTGCTGGCGCGGGAACTGGCTGTCCTGCTGCCGCCCGACGGCGGTGCGGCCGGCCCGATAGGGTTCGTCGCCGGCGCGATCGACCTCCTCTACCGCGACCCGGCCAGCGGCGAGCCGGTCATCGCCGACTACAAGAGCGACGGCGTCGCCGGCCCGGCCGAGGTCGAGGAGCGGGCCCGCGTCTACGCGCCGCAGGGGGCGGTGTACTGCCGGGCGCTGCAGGAGGCGCTCGGCCTGGCGCGGCCGCCGCGCTTCGAGCTCTGGTTCCTCCACGCCGGGATCGTCGTCGCCGGCCCCTGAGGCCCCGGTAGGCGCGGGTGACCAGCGGTACCGGCCGTGAAGGCGGTTGTGTGGCATGATGCGTGCGGAGGGAGCCAGGTGGTTCACCGCGCCAGCGCGATCGAGATCGGCCCGATGGATCTGGACGGCGGCGTCGCCGACGCGCGCACGCTGTTCAAGGAGTACGCATCCTCGCTCGGTCACGAGTTCTCGCTGCAGGACTTCGCCCGCGAGCTGGCGGAGTTGCCGGGCGCTTACGCCCCCCCGGACGGGGCGCTGCTGCTGGCGCGCTGGGACGGCCGCCTGGCCGGGTGCGTCGCGCTGCGCCCGCTCGGCGGCGGCGCGTGCCAGATGCGCCGCCTGTTCGTCCGCCACCAGTTCCGCGGCAAGGGCATCGGCAAGCGGCTGGCGCTCGCGGTGATCGAGGCCGCGAGGGGCGCCGGTCACACGGTGATGCGGCTCGACGTGTCGCCCTGGATGGTCGAGGCGATCGCGATGTACCGCGCGATGGGGTTCCGGCCGGCCGCGCCGCCCGCCGCCGGCAGCGGCGTGGCGATGGAGCTGCCGCTCGCCTGAGGCGGTTCAGTCGCGCGCCGGCTTGCGCTGGAAGCGCACGGTCTTGACCCACGTCTGCTGCTCGCGCTTGACCACGTCGAGCCAGAGGGCGCGCGCGACCACCGCGATCCACAGCTGGCAGTAGGTGAAGTAGGCGAGCACGATCAGCCCGATCTTGGCGAACGAGTCCTCGCGGTCGTAGGCGAGCGCCAGCAGGATCTCCATGATGAAGAGCAGGAACGCGAGCACCCAGACGGCGGTGTACGGCCCCGGGAGCGGGATCGCGACGAGGTGCACGAGGCTGGCCAGGAACAGTAGGTCGGAGGCGACGATGGCGACGAAGAAGACGTAGTAGAGCGAGAGCAGGTAGAGCACCTCGATCGCCAGCACCTTGTCCTTGAACTTCGGGATCTGGCGGAAGAACTTGGTCGCCACGTAGTTGTTGCCCCGCACCCAGCGCGTGCGCTGCTTGAACCAGACGCGCCACGTCTCCGGCTCCTGCTCGTGGGTGACGGCGTACGGGATCACCTTGATCCGGAACCCCTCCATGTAGATCCGGATCGACATCTCGGAGTCCTCGGTGATCGCGCTCTCGTCCCAGCCGCCGAGGTGGTCGAGGAGAGGGCGGCGGATCACGTAGTTCGTGCCCGGCAGCGTCGAGACCCGGAACAGCGCCCAGCGCCCCGCCTGCACGATCGACTGGAACGAGAGCGTCTCGACGTTGATGAAGCGGGTGAGCAGGTTGCGGTCCTTGTTGACGGTGCGGAACTTGCCGATGCAGGCGCCGAGCTCGGGGTGGAGGAGCAGCTGCGCCACGAGGTAGCGCAGCGCGGCGGGCTCCGGCGTGTTGTCGGCGTCGTAGACCGAGATCAGGCCGGCGTCGGTGTGCGCCAGGCCGATGTTGAGGGCGCGGGACTTCCCCTTGCCGCCCTCGCCGGGAGGCACGTCGATCAGGCGGATGCGGCGGTCGCGGCCGGCGAACTCGGCGACGATCGCGCCGGTGTCGTCGCTGGAGCCGTCGTTGATCACCAGCACCTCGTAGCGGTCGGCCGGGTAGTCGAACGCCAGCATCGCCTCCAGGGTGTGGCGGATCACGATCCCCTCGTTGTGCGCCGGGATCAGCACCGCGACCTCGGGCCAGTCGAAGACGAGACCGTCGACCTCGCGCTTCTCCTTGGCGGAGCGCAGCGTGTGGAAGAAGCCCGCCACCGTGAGGACGAGCTGGTAAGCGATCATGAACCAGATCAGGATCACGGCGGCGACGAAGACGATGGAGAGGTCGAGCTGCAACAGGCTGTCGCTCACGCGGTCCGCCGTCGGGGTCGCACGCGCACGACCAGGTAGAGGCTGACCAGCAGCCCGACCGCGACGGCGCCGAAGATCGCGATCACGTACGACGACCAGAAGCTGGTGATGTTGACCCCGTAGCTGACGCCGCTCTGGGTCACCAGCAGCACGGTGTGCTCCCCGGGTGGCAGGATCAGCGCGTCACGGCCGTTGCCGGGGAGCACCGCGAGCGGGGTCTCGTGCCCGTCCACGAACAGGGCGAACGGCTGCCGTGCCAGCGTGGCGATGCAGCGGTTGCCGGAGCGGTAGCCGAACGTGACGCTGCGCTGCGAGCTCTTCTGGAAGAGGAGGTCGCCGGTGATCGAGAGGAGCTGCGAGTCCGGCACGCCGGGCTGCAGCGCCTCGAGCGTGGGCTGCGCCGGGGTGACGGTGTACTTCCCGGCCGGGAGCAGGAAGCGGCCGCGGCCGAGGGTGCGCAGGCGCTGGCCGTCGCGCCACGCCTCCTGCACGTCGGTGGCGAGCTGGAGCACGATCGGGGTCGGGGTGTCGATCGC
The DNA here is from genome assembly GCA_021818005.1 of Acidobacteriota bacterium. GTDB lineage: Bacteria > Acidobacteriota > Thermoanaerobaculia > Thermoanaerobaculales > Thermoanaerobaculaceae > RBG-13-68-16. The sequence continues at coordinate 4,847 of JAKAFI010000075.1, forward strand.
CCAGCCGCTGCCGCTCCTCGTGACCTTGGTGCGCGCCGCGTACGCCGACGGCAGGAACGGGAGGTCCTGCTGGTTGATGCTCGACTCGGAGTAGATCGCGACGCGCCGGGCGCCGAGCGCCGCCGAGTGGACCAGCCACGCCGCCTCGGTGCCGGTCTGGATACTGGTTGGGAACGGGGTGATCGCGTTCTCGGCGCGGAACGAGAGGATGTTGAGGTCGAGCGCGAGGTGCGCCGGGTCGACGAGGCCGGCGTAGCGGGCCGCGATCCCCTGGTACCGGCGCGGGTCGGTCGACCACATGCGCTCCGGGTCCTCGACCTGGAGGCGGAAGTCGTACTTCGCGCTCAAGGCCGCGATCTGCCTCGCGTCCACGCCCAGCCAGGTGCGCAGCTCGGGGTCGGCGAGGCTGTCGAGGACCGTCACCACCGTCTCGAACCCCTGCTTCTCCCGCGCCACCGACTGCGCCATCTTCAGCATCGCCTCGTGGAACTGCACGTTCTTGTCGACCCGGTACTTGACGAACTCGGCGAGCGCCGCCGGGTCGCGCCGCCAGTAGCGCGGCGAGGCGTGGTCGAACAGCTCCACCGGGTCGAAGCCGTACTTCTGGCGGAACTCGCGCCGTGCCGACGGGTGGAACGGGGTGAACAGCTCGGGGTCCTTGGTGCCGCGGCCGCCCTCGAAGTAGAGCTCGCCGATGTCGACGCCGTCCCAGTCCGCGCCGGTGAGGAGCTGGCGGTAGAGCTCGGTGACGGCCGCGAGGCACGCCGGGTCGGTGAGCGCGACCGGGTAGCGCCACGAGGGGCGCACGTCCTCGCCCTTGTAGTTCTTCTCCCGCCACTCCGGGTGGTCCTGCCAGAACTTCTGGTTCACCTGCGGCGGCTCCAGCCAGCAGTAGACGAGGATGCCGTTGGCGTGACAGAGGGCGATGAGCTTGCCGTAGTCGTAGCTCCACTTGGCGTACTGGTGCCACCCGCCGACGTGGAGGATGCGGATGCCGACCGCGGCCCAGCGGGTGACCAGCTGCTCGATGCTCACGGTGTGGCGAAAGCCGGGGTCGAAGAACATCTCGAGCTGCTCGCGGCGGACGAGCGGGGTGAGCCCGAAGAACTTGCCCACCTCGCTCGCGAGGTACGGGTAGCGCGAGTAGCCGCCGTTGCTCGCCGGGTCGAAACGGGTGCCGAAGAAGATGAACCGCCCGGCCCCGAAGCGCCGCCCGATCACGACCGCGATCCCGGTCACGTCGTCGGTGGCCAGGATCTCGTCGCCGTCGGCGGTCTCGAACTTGTTCATCACCTCGCCGGAGGTCCAGCGCAACGCCTCGTCGGGGTAGAGGCTGTCGCGCACCCGCTCGATCAGTAGCGTCGAGGGGAAGAAGCGGACGCCGAGCGCGGTGGCGAGGTCGTTGCGGAAGTCGGTGATCAGGTTGCCGCCGCCCCGGACGAACGCCTCCAGCGCCGCGACCTGCGCCGCGGTCAGCTGGTCGGCGACCGTGTACGGGACGATCACCAGGTTGTGGCCGGACGTGTCGATCGCGAGGCCCGGCGTCAGCGGTACCTCCTCGACCGGCATCGAGAGCGCCTGCAGCGGCGCGGCCAGGCTCGCCTGGTCGTTGGCCGCGCCGCCGGTGGCGCCCGGGTCGAACAGGGCCACGGCGTCGGCCGGCGCGTAGGAGCGCCGGCTCCGGAAGATCTTCGACAGCGCCTTCCCGGCGCGGCCCTTGGCCTTCTCCCACAGCGAGAGCGGCCGCTCGCGAAACTCCTGCGGCTCGGCGACGTAGATCCAGCGCGGCGGGAGCTGGACGTCGCGCTCGACCGCCCCGCGCAACCGCGACGGCGACAGCTCGCGCCGCACGAGCTGGCCGCTGCCGTCGATCCACGACTCGCGCAGGTACTGGTCCGTGAGGGCGAGCTTGACCGTCGCGTGGCCGCTCACGATCGCGCGGTCGTCCATCACGACCGAGTTCGACATCTCGCGCACGTCGACGAACGTGTAGCCGAGCGCCCGGATGCCGTCGACCAGACGCGCCAGGCACTCGATCGGGAGGAACGGGTGGAAGAACGCCGACGCGAACCCGTCGCGCACCGCCAGGTCCACCTTGGCGAACGAGAGGAGCTTGTCGACGGACGCGTTCTCCTTGGCGATGTCGGGGTCGAGCGGCACGTAACCGAGGTCCTCCGGGAGGATGTGCTGGCCGTAGATGTCGCGCTTGATGATGTAGGGGAAGTACTGGCTGAAGTCGAGGTTGTCGAGGACCAGCCGCTGCTCCATCGCGGTCGAGAAGTGCTGCGCGAAGACGCCGTAGTCGAGCGTGGAGGCGGCGTAGTGCGGCGTCTCCCACACCAGCGGGTAGACGCCGTTCTTGACGCACTCCGCGACGCCGTCGCGCAGCCGGCGGGTGACGTACTCGCGCGAGTCCTCGGGCAGGATGCGGTTGCCACTCTCATCCCAGAACTCGTAGTCGGTCGCCGTCTCGCCCTTGTACTGGTGCGTGACGCCGTGCATGACGATCGTGCCGCCGTGCTCCATCATGTAGTGCAGCGCGTCGACGTAGTCCGGCTTCTCCGACATCGCCACCCGCGTCTGCGACGCCGGGTTGACGTAGAACGGGATCACGCCGACGAGGAACGGGATCTTGCGGGCGTACAGCAGGTCGGCGACCGCGCGCAGGCTGGCCGGGTCGGAGAACGGGTTGGTGTCCTCGATGCGGATGAGCGCCGAGTGGCTCCTCGGGTGGTCCTGGCCGAGGATGTCGTGCAGCAGGTCGGCGAAGTAGAGGTAGCGGTCCGACTCGGTGGCGTACGAGAACGGTGAGTCGGCGATGCACCAGAACGAGCCGGAGCGGACCGCATACGGCACCGTGAGCTTGGCCCGGCTCGAGGTCGTGGTGGCGAGGACCTGGCAGCGCGCCGGGTCGGTCACCGCGAGCACATTGGTCTTCGGCTCCGTCTTGGTGAAGTGAAACTCGCCCGCCTGCACCGAGTCGAACCCCGAGGTGGTGTCGAACCGCTCGACCGCGAAGCCGAACCGCGCCGGCAGGTCGAACGTCCGGCCGAACTCGACCAGCCCGCTGTTCAGCCAGACCAGCGTGTGCGTCGCCGCGTAGGCGTCGCGCAGCAGCACGGGCGGCGGGTCGAACAGCTTCGTGAAGCCGATGACGAACGTGACGTCCGCCTTCGCGATCTCGCCCGCCCGGTACGCGCTCGACGGCAGCAGCGTGACCGCGGCGGAGAAGTGGCCGAGCAGCTGCTGCAGCTGCAGCGCATCACCGAGCCCGCTCGCCACCGGGGTGGGGCCGGCCTCGTACACGACGAGCACCGTGGGGACCGCGGCCGCGGCCGGAGGCGGCGCGGCGGCGAGCGGCGCAGCGGCGAGGAGCCACGGTCCGAGGCCGGCGATGAGCCGCCGTGCGAGGCCGCGCGCGCGCCGCAGGGGTCGTCTCGATCGCATCGTGCCCCCAACGCGCCCCGTCACGCCGCTGCTGGCGGAGGGCCGGAGCGCCGTGCGAGCGTGATCATGGGCGGATGGTAGCACGTGGGTGCGGGCGTTTTCGCGTGTGTTACCGTCCCCGCGTGGCGGCGATCGCCGGGAGCGGCGCACGGCGGATAAGGATGGCGGCGGCGTTCCTCGCGCTGGCCGTCGTCGCTCGCGCCGGTCCTGTCAGGACCTCCGCCGCTTCGGGCGCGTCCGCCGCGCGGCCGCAGGTCGGCTTCACGGTGCACTGGGACTTCTTCGCGAGCGCCGCCGAGGCGGACCGCCTAGTCGCGTTCGCGATCGCGAACGGCGCCGAGATCCTCAACGTCGTTCCCCCGCCGCACATCTGGGAGCAGCCGAGGAGCCTCGCGATCCTGCGCCGCATCTTCGCCACGGCCCGCCGCGACGGGGTCGGCGTGGTGCTCAGCCGCATCGACGGCAGCTCGCTCCCGGACGCCGCCGGGGACCGCCGCAACTGGCTGTACACCAACGTGCTGACGAAGCGGGGGCGACTGCCTTCGGGCCGGGAGACGCCCGATTTCTTCCTCGCGACGGTCGGCAACCGCGCGTACGAGCGCTGGCTCGAGGAGGAGACGGCGTTCTACGCGAAGAACTTCTCGTCCGAGCCGGCGCTCGTCGCCTTCGGCGTCGGGATCTTCAACGAGCCGTTCGTCTCGCAGCGCGGCTCGCTGCTGTGCTGGGACCCGGACACCGACTCGTACGAGATCGGCCAGTACACGCCGGACACCGCGGCCGTCTGGCGGCGCTTTCTGGCGCGCCGGTACGGCGGCGTCGCCGCGGTCGACCGCCGGTACGGCACGCGCTTCGCCGCGCTTGCCGCGGTGCCGATGCCGGTCAACGGCCACGACCCCGCATTCGCGCGTGCGGCGCTCGCCTACTACGACTTCGTCGCGGCGATCAACGACTGGGTCGTGCAGCGGCTCGACCGCTGCCGCGCGATCTGGCGTGCGCGCGAGCGCCGCCGGGTGCCGTTCATGCTGCAGTTCTCCGGCTACCTGCCGGAGAAGTTCGAGAAGGGGCGGCCGGCGTTCGCGGCGCTCGACATCTTCGACTGGATGACGCGCGCCGACGCTCTCGGGCTGTCCGCGTACACCGACTGCGGCTACCCGGACCGGGGGCACGCGTCGGTGGTGGCGATGGTCGACTTCCTCCGCCTCGGCCGGCTCCTGGGCAAGCCGGTGTACGTCCTCGAGGGCGGCAACGAGTGCGACGGCGCCGTGCTCGACCCGGCCGAACTGCGCTTCTTCGCCACCGTCGCCGCACCGCTGTCGCCGCGCAGCGTGATCTACGAGTTCCTCAAGACGAGCTACACCGAGGCGTTCTCCACGTCGGCGGGGAAGCTGCTCGGCACCGACTGGGCGCCGCGCCCCGCGGCCGTGGCCGCGGTGCGGGACGCGTTCGCGCTGGCCGGTGCGGCCGGCGGCGACGGCGGCACGACCTACGTGCTCGACGACCTTTCCGGCCTGCCGGAGGATGCGACGCTGCTCGCCGAGCGCGCCGCCCTCGCCCGCGCCGCGCTGGCGCGGCCGCTCACCTTCGTGCCGGTCGCGGCGCTGGCGCGCCTCCCCGCCGGCTCGGCGCTGGTCGTCCCCGGGCCGGGGCGCCGCGCCGCCCTCGCCGCAACGCTCGCCGAGCGCGGGATCCGGGCGGTCGCCGCCGCGACCGTGCTGGTCGCGGTCGCGCCCGGTGAGGCGGCTCCGCTACACTGACGTCGGGAGCGATCATGAAGCGAAGCGATGCGCGCGTGTTCCGGCCGGTGCCGGTCGCCGGCCTGGCCCGGATCTGGTTCGCGGCGCTCGCGGCCGCGGTGATCGTGCCCGCCGCCTGGCTGCTCGTCGCGCTCCTACGCACCCCGACGATCACCTACGAGATCGCGCACGGCAAGCTGACGATCACCAGCACGCTCGGCTCCGAGCGGAACCGCACCGCGATCGACCTCGCACGGATCGCCGCCGCGACCCCCGAGTGGCTGCGCGGGGGGCGGTTGCGGTTCGGGGCCGAAAAGCCCGGGTACTGCGTCGGCTTCTTCGCCTACCCTCGCGTCGGCGAGGTGTGGCTGGTGAGCGACTGCTCCGCGGAAGCGGTGGTGCTCACCTCGAGCTCCGAGGCCACACCGGTCGCGATCACCCCGGCGGACCGCGACGGCTTCCTGCGGGCGCTGCGGGAGGGCCGGCCGTCGGTGTTCTCGCCCCCAGGCCGGCGCGGCGCGTCGTGGTGGGTCAACCTGGCGACCGTCACGGGCGTCACCGCGCTCGTGCTCGCGGCCCTGGCGGTCGTCTTCTTCGTCGCCCCGGCCCGCCTGCGCTACACGGTCGGCGGCGGCGCCCTCGAGGTCGGCACGCTGCTCGGGCGCCGCGTCGTGCCGCTCGCCGGCACGCGCGCCCGGTTGCACCGCCCGCTCGCCGGCCACCGACTGGCAGGGCTTCCGCTGCCAGGCTACCGCGTCGGCTCGTGGGTGCTCGACACCATGGCCACCTCGGTGCTCGCCTCCGCGGCCGACGACGGCGTGCTCATCGAGGGCGAGGGCCGGCTGTTCGTGAACCCGCAGGACCGGGAGGGGTTCCTGGCGGCGGTCGCCGCCGAAGGCGCGACCGTCGTCAGCGACACCACCCTGCGCCGTCGCTAATGGCGCCGCCGGCGTCGGACCTCTCGCTGCGTTGCGCTGCGCCGGTTCGCATCCTCACCTAGCCTCGGGCTAGGGTGCGTCCTGACGAGACCGTCAGAGCGGTTTCACGCTGCATCGACCTAGCGGGTGCAAGTCCCGTCCGGGTAAGCGCCGGAGCGCCCGGTAGCAGGCCCCGGTTACGGGGAGAGATCCCCGTGGCTGAGCGGGGCGTCGAAAGCCTCCGAGGAGGGAGGGAGCAAGGAAGCGGGCCGCAACACGAGTGAACGCTGCAGCCCCGTCAGAGGCTCAGCCGAAAGGTGATTGGGAGGGCCGAGCCGCTCGTATCACGGCGAAGGCAACAGACAGCGTCCTGGAGTCCGGAGCGGACGCTGGACCTCCCCGGGGTAGAGGCGGCGGCACGTTTCCACAGGTTGATGCGGAACAGGAGAGGCCCTCCTCGGCAGCCCGCGTCGGGCAAGGCCGTGCGTATAAGCGCGGAGCGTGAAGTCGC
>JAKAFI010000076.1 GCA_021818005.1 Acidobacteriota bacterium
AGGCCGGCAGGTGGTCCACCAGCGGCGTGGAGAACTGCGGATCGGTCGTGGCCTCGCGGATGCGCCGCGTGTACTCCGCGTCCCACTCCGGGTGGGCTCGCAACGCCTGGGCGACCTCCGCGGCCGCGGGCGGCGGCGCGGCGGGCGCGGCGGCCGTGCCGGCGGCCGGCAAGAGCAAGAACGGGAGCAGGTAGCGGAAAGGTGTTCTCATGAAGATGAACCTTAGCCCCCGGCGGCGGTCGATTCAAGACGACGGCGTCGGAGCCGGGGCCGCGGGGGCGGCGGTGGGAGGAGCGACCGGGGCGCCGCCGGCCGGAGTGGGCGCCGCGGGCGCCCTGGTCGGAGGCGCGGCCGCAACGCCGGTCGGCGCGGCGAGGAGCGTCGCCCGCGTGAGCCGCACGTTGAGCGTGCCGACGTAGTCCACCCGCCCGGAGAACGCGATCGGAATGCCGGTGCCGACCTCGACGAACATCGTGAGCGCGCCGCGCATGCCGAGGAAGCCGAGGTCGACATCGTCGCGGCTGCTCGCGGCGCCGACGATGCGCGCCGTGCCGCGCACCGCGCGCACGAGGACGTTGCCGTCGCGGCGGGCGCCGCCGCCGGGCCACGACTCGGAGAAGCTCGCCCGCTGGTACGAGAGGTTCCCGGCCGTGAACGTGATCTCGACGTAGCGGTCGCGGTTGAGCGTGACCACGCGCAGCGAGTTGTCCTTGTCGTCGAGACGGGCGGCGGAGACCAGGTAGATCAGAACGTACGAGTCGGTGACCGGGACGCCCGGCGGCGGCGCCGCGGTCGCCTCCACCAGGTAGTTCGAGTGCGCGCTCCAGCCGGCGGGCGCGCCGGCCGCTTCGGCCGCGCCGTGCGGGGCGCTGCGCCAGGTGTAGAGGCCGCCGTCCGTGTAGCGCATCAGTTTGTGGTAGGGGCTGCCGCCGAGCGACGTCTTCTCGCCGCCGATCGCCGCGCCGCTCGTCGGGTCGAGCCAGAGCGTCACGTCCTCGTCGCGGCCGAACGGCAAGACGCTCGCGACCGACACGGCCACCGCGCCGCCGGGCGGGATCGGGACCGCGCGCCCGCCAGGGGGCGGCCGCAGGATCGTCGCGAGCTCGGCCGCGGGCACCGAAGCGGCCCGGACGGTAGTCGTCGCCGAGAGGAAGAGCTTGTGGGCGGCGTAGCGCAACTCGCTCCAGACGACGCCGGTCGCCGAGGCGGGCGCCGCGGTCGGTGCCGGCGACGGCATGGTCGCCTCGCCGGGGGCGGTCGCCGGCGCGGCCGCGGCTTGCGTCGGCACCGGGGACGGCGTCGCCACCGGCTCGCCACCAGGCTCGGCCCCCACCGAGCTGCCTGCCACGAGCACAAGCATCAACGCGGCCCCGCGTGCCACCCACCGTCGCGTGACTCACCTCCCGGCTGCCGCGGCAGCCGTCCCGATGGTAGCAGGCGCCGGCCCGGCCGCCGGCTCAGTCGCCGCCGCGGCCGGGCGTGCGCTCGCGGTGGCCAAGGACGAGCACCTCGCGCGCGACCTCCTCCACCGACTTGCCGGTGACGTCGATCTCGCGCCAGCCGTGCTCGCGGCACGTCGCCGTGGCGTGCGTGAGGTCCCCGCGCACCGTCTCGAGCGACGCGTAGGTGTTACCCGGGATGCCGAGGTGAGCGGCGCGCGCCTGCCGCAGCTCCGCCAGGCGCGGCGCGCTCATCGTCAGGCCGAACACCATCTCGTGCGGCAGCGCCGCAAGCGCGGGATCCGGCGCGATCCCCGGGACCAGCGGGACGTTGGCGGCGAACCAGCCGCGGTAGGCCAGGTACACGGTGGTCGGCGTCTTCATCGTGCGGGAGACGCCGACGAGCACGATCTCCGCCCGCTCCAGCTCCTCGGGGTGCTGGCCGTCGTCGTGGCGGAATGCGAACTCGACTGCCTCGATGCGGCGCGAGGCGGCCTCGACGAGTTGTGAGAACAACCCCGGCTTCTCCAGCGGGGACACGCCGAGGCGGGTGGCGAGGCGATCGAGGACCGGACCGAGCAGGTCCATGGCGTCGACGCCGTGGATGCGGGCCTCTCGCAGCATCACCGTGCGCAGGTGGTCGGAGACGAGCGTGTGGAGGACGAGCGACTCGCGCAGGGCGGCTTCGGTCACGACCGCCCGCACCTGCTCCGCGGTGCGCACGCCGCCGCAGCGAGTGATCGCCACCGGCGCCCCCTCGAACTGGACGAGGGCGGACCGCACCACGCGTTCGGCGGTCTCGCCGGTGGCGTCGGAGACCACGTAGACCCTGAGCATCGCCATCGTGCTGCCTCTCTCGCCGCAACCTTGAACCACGTATAGCACCATCCGGAGGGACGGCCAAGCGGCTGCCGCGCTCGGGCGCGTATCATCGGCCGGCAAGGCACGACGGGAGGAAGAACGCGATGGGACTCCGCATCAACCCGAACCTGGCGCGACTGCTCTGCTCCAACTCCGGCAAGGAGGTTCCGGCACACGGTTTCGCCTCCCCGATCGGCCTGTGCCCCTGCTGCCCCCGGCCGGGCAAGCCGGTCGTGGTCGAGTACGACCTGGAGCGGGTCCGCGCCGAGGTGGCGGCGACGCCGCTGGGGGCCAACGGCGCCCGTGGGCCGTGGCGCTTCGCGCCGCTGCTGCCGGTGCTCGGCGTCCCCGAGGAGTACGCGGCGGACGTCGGCGGCACGCCGGCCGTGCGCCATGAGCGGCTGAGCGACCGCCTCGGCGTCGAGGTGCTGCTCAAGAACGAAGGCACCAACCCGTCCGGGAGCTTCAAGGACCGCGGCCTGGCGGTGGCCGTGGCGCTCGGGCGCGCCTGCGGCGCACGCCGGTTCTGCGTCCCCACCCAGGGGAACGCCGGCGTCGCCGCCTGCCTGTTCTCGGCGCGGCTCGGCATGCCCGGGTGCGTCGTCTACATGCCGGAGTCGTACCGGGGGTGCATCTACCACCGGGCGTGCGAGTTCTTCGGCGGCGAGGTGCGCTTCGTCGGCGCCAACATCGCCGCGGCCGGTCGGGCGATGCGCGAGGACCTCGCCGACGAGCTGGCGAGCGGGACGACCGTCGACATCTCCACGTTCTTCGAACCGGGTCGGCTCGAGGGGAAGAAGACGATGGGGCTTGAGATCGCGCTGGACCTCGGCCCCGCCGCGTTCCCGGACGTCATCGTCTACCCCACCGGCGGCGGCACCGGGCTGGTCGGCATCTGGAAGGCGTTCGAGGAGCTGGCGGGTCTCGGCGCGATCGACCCGGCCCGCACCCGACTGCCGCGCATGGTGGCGGTCCAGTCGGCGAACTGCGCGCCGGTGGTGACGTCGTTCGAGAAGGGCCTGGCGGAGGTCGCGCCTGTCGTCTCCAAGGGTACGATCGCCGATGGTCTCGACGTGCCCGGCGCAATCATGGGCCACGGGATCCTTCGCGTGCTGCGCGCGTCGGGCGGCACCGCCGTGGCGGCGCCGGAGGAGGCGATCGCCGCCGCGTTCGCCCGCTACGGCGCCGAGGGGATCAACGGCGGCCTCGAGAGCGCCGCGACCCTGGCGGCGCTCGAGATCATGCGGGTCGACGGCCGCGTCCGCGCCGGGGAGCGCGTCCTCCTCCTCAATACCGGCACCCAGTTGATCCCGCTATCCAAGGTACCAGGTACCACAAATAGGTAAAAGATGGTACCAGGTACCTCATTATTGTTCCTTCGACCAGACCGGGAACCGGCCCGGGGTCCACGGGGCGCCAGCGCTGTCGAGGGCTGCGTCGAGCTTGGCGAGATCGCCGTCGATCGTCCGCAACTCGGCGAGCACCGGGCCGAACGCCTCGCCGGCGTCGTCGTACGCCTGCCGCATCGTGGCGGTCGGCGCCTGAGTCGTGGCCCACAGCGAGGTCACGATCCCCTGGACGCGGTCGACGATCGCGGGCGGCACCGGCTCGTTGTAGCCCTCCATCACGCGGTCGCCGGAGAGCGCTCGTTGGATCCGCGCGAGCCGCGTATCGAGGTCGCGGGCCTGGTCGACGAGTGCCGCCACCGGCGCCGTCGTCTCGCCGAGCGCCACCTGGATCAAGGCCAGCCGCGCGCGCGCCTCCTTGGCGGTCTCGACGGCGCCGAGCACGGCGCGCTGCAGGCGGGCCGTCTTGGTCTCGAAGGCGAAGACGGCGGCCTGGTCCTCGGCCTTCAGCGTCGCGAGGCCGAGCGGGACGACGCGGAACTGTTGCGGCCCGGCCGTCTCGGTGGTTGCCCCGTTGACGCGGACGGCGAGGCGCACCGAGTACGTGCCGGGCACCGCCATCGGCCCCTGGTCGGGGGCGTCCCACGGCGCCCGCTCCTTACCGGCGGACGGGAGCTTGGCCGGCGTCGAGGGCGGGAAGCGGAGGTCCCACGCGACGCGATGGAAACCGTTTTCGGCCGGAGCCTCGATGCGGCGGACCACGTGGCCGCCGCCGTCGGTCACGGTCAGCTCGACCGCGGGCTTGGGCTCGAGCGCCTCGGCGTGAAGTTGCTGCGCGGTCGGGTAGGGAGGCGCCGCGCCCTTGGCCGCCGCCTCCTTCTCCGCCTCGTGGCGGAGCTCGCGGGCGGTCTTCGGGGTGCTCTTCAGGTAGTAGGTGAACAGCGCCCCGAACGGCGGGTTGGGCGCCGTGAAGTAGGCGTCGCCCTGGAACGACTTGCCGCGCCCGCCGAGCGGCGAGCGCTCGATGTAGGCGTCGGCGTCCCGCACCGGGAAGAGGGCCGCTGGCTGCTCGAGCGCGGCGCGCGTGAGGCCGCGCAGCGGCGCGATGTCGTCGAGGATGTAGAAGCCGCGTCCGAACGTGGCGAGCACGAGGTCGCCCTGGCGCTGCTGCACGGTCACGTCACGCACCGCAATCGTCGGCAGGTCGCCGTCGAGCTTGGTCCAGTGGCCGCCGCCGTCGGCGGAGAAGTAGGCCCCGAACTCGCAGCCCGCGAACAGGAGGTGCGCGTCGACCGGGTCCTCGGTCACCGCCCAGACGACCTCGCCGGACGGCAGGTTGCTGGCGACGGAGGTCCAGGTGCGGCCACGGTCGGTGCTACGGAGGAGGTACGGCTTGAAGTCGCCGTTGAGGTGGTTGTCGAACGCGGCGTAGACCGTGTCGGCGTCGTGCCGCGACGCCTCGACGTGGCTGACCCAGCTCCGCGCCGGCACGCCCGGGAACGTCTCCACCTTCCGCCAGGTCGCGCCGGAGTCCTCGCTGATGTTGATCACGCCGTCGTCGGTACCGACGTACAGGAGCCCTTCGACCTTGGGTGACTCCGACAGCGCCGTGGCGTTGCCGTAGAACGACGTCGAGGCGTTCTTCGCCACGGCGTCGATCGGCCACACCCGCCCCATGACCGGCAGCGTGTTGCGGTCGATCCCGCGCGACAGCTCGCCGGAGACGACCTTCCACGTGTCGCCGCGGTCGTCGCTGCGGAACAGCTTGTTGGCCGCGAAATAGAGCCGCGTGTGCGAGTGCGGCGAGATGATCAGCGGCGCGTCCCAGTCCCAGCGGTACGGCGCCTCGCCGTTGCGCTCCTGCGGCTTGATGTCGATCTCCTCGCCGCTGCGGCGGTCGTAACGGACGAGGCCGCCGTACTGCGACTCGGCGTAGACGATCGCCGGGTCGGTCGGGTCGACGCGGCTGAAGAACCCGTCGCCGCCGGTGGTCACGAACCAATCGCCGTTGGTGATGCCGCTGACCGACGTCGTGCGCGACGGGCCGCCGAGGGAGAAGTTGTCCTGGGTACCGCCGTAGACGTTGTAGAACGGCCGCGCGTCGTCCGTCGCCACGCGATAGAACTGCGCCACCGGCAGGTTGGACCGGAACGCCCAGGTCGCGCCGCGGTCGCGCGTCTCGTAGACGCCGCCGTCGCAGCCGACGAGAAGGTGGTCCGTGTCTGCGGGATCGATCCACATCGCGTGGTTGTCGACGTGCTTTGTCTTCTCGCCGACGCGGACGAAGGTCTTGCCGCCGTCCTCGGTGACGTGGAGCCAGGTGTCGACCGCGTACACGCGCCCGGGGTCCTTCGGGTCGCAGAACAGCTCGTTGTAGTACTGCGGCGAGGTCGGCATGTACGAGCTGCGCTTCTCCCACGACTCGCCGCGGTCGGTCGAGCGGAAGAACCCGCCCTTGCCCTCAGCGGCCTCGACGATCGCGTAGACGGTGTCGGGTGCGGACGGCGCCACCGCGAGCCCGATGCGGCCGAGGTCGACGTCCTTGGGGAGGCCGTTCGTCAGCTTGCGCCAGCTCTTGCCCGCGTCGGTGGACTTGTAGATCGCGGACTCGGGTCCGCCGTCGACGATCGTCCAGGCGTGCCGGCGACGCTGGTACGCGGCGGCGTAGATGGTGTCCGGGTTGCGCGGGTCGACCGCGATGTCGCTGACGCCCGTGTTCTCCGAGATCGTCAGGACCGCGGTCCACGTCGCGCCGCCGTCGCTGCTCTTGTACAGGCCCCGGTCGCCGCCGGCCGCCCACAGTGGCCCCTGCGCCGCCACGTACACGACCCGCGAGTCGCGCGGGTCGATGACGATCTTTGCGATGTGCTCGGAGCGCTTGAGGCCGAGGTTGTGCCAGCTCTTGCCGCCGTCGTCGGAGCGGTAGACACCGTCGCCCCACGACACCGAGCGCTGGCTGTTGTTCTCCCCGGTCCCGACCCAGACGGAGTTCGGGTTGTTGGGGTCGAGCGCCACGCATCCGATCGAGTACGAGCCCTCGCGGTCGAACACCGGCGTCCATGTCGTGCCGTCGTTCTCGGTCTCCCAGACGCCGCCCGACGCCACCGCGACGAAGTAGCGCCAGGGGCGGGCCGGGTCGACCGCGAAGTCGGCGATTCGCCCGGACGTGAGCGCCGGCCCGATGCCGCGGAACGTGAGGCCGGAGAACGTCGCGGCGGACATGACGTCGGCCTTGGACAAGGAAGCGGCGGCGGCCGGCGGCTTGCCCGGCCCGGCGGCGAACGCCGGCGATGCCAGCGCCAACGTGGTCGTCAGTGCGAGACGAAAGTTGCGCATCGTGAACCTCCCGGTGACCGCAGGATTCACCGTAGCGCAGCCACGGTCGCAGGCGCAACTGGGCCGGCCCGCCTTCGCCCGCCGGCCGGCGCTGCCGGCCTCAGGAGGAGCGCGACAAGGCCTCGGCCAGACCCTCGGCCGGCAGATCACCGCAGAGGTGCTTCCCCTGGCCGTAGGGACAGTGGAGCGCCGCGAGCTCCTCCGCTTGCGCCTGGGTCTCGATGCCCTCGGCGACGACCTCGATGTTGAGTCCGCGGCCCATGCGCACGATCGCCTGCACCAGCGCGCTGGCGCCCCTGTCAGTCGTGATGCCGTCGACGAACACCCGGTCGATCTTGACGATGTCGACGGGGAACCGCCGCAGGTGCGAGAGCGAGGAGTAGCCGGTTCCGAAGTCGTCGAGGGCCAACCTGACCCCGAGGGCCTTGAGGCGGTTGAGGTGCACGGACGTCGTCTCGGAGTCGAGCAAGATCGCCGCCTCGGTGATCTCGAGCACGAGGTCCGCCGGGGCCGTGCCGGTGGCCGCCAAGACCGCCGCGACCTCGTCGACGAAGCCCGGCTCCTGGAGGTGGGTCGGGGAGATGTTCACGCTGAGCATGAATGGGGTGCCGACGTGGGCTCCGTCGCGGATCGCCGGGAACGCTTCGCACGCGCGCCGCAGGACCCAACCGTCGATCCGCGCCATCAGGCCGGCCCGCTCTGCGAGCGGCAGGAACGCCGCCGCCGCCAACACGCCGCGCGTCGGGTGGTTCCAACGCACCAACGCCTCGACGCCGACCGGGTCGCCGCCCGGGAGCCGGTAGATCGGCTGGTAGTGCACCGTCAGCTGCGCGCCCTCGAGCGCCTGCTGTATCTCCGTCTCGAGCTCGAGCCGCTCGACGGCGTCGGCGCGCATGGCATCCTCGAACGTGACGATCCGCCCCTTGCCCTCGCCCTTGGCCACGTTCTTCGCGATGTCGGCGTTGCGCAGCAACGCCTCGGCGCTCGAGGCGCCCAACCCCTCGACCGCGATGCCGACGCTGGCACGCAGCCAGACTCGCCGCTCGCCGACGACGAACGGCTCGGCGAAGAGGGAGAGGATGCGCTCCCCGGCGGCGACGGCGTCCGCGTTCGACGTGACGTCCTCGAGGAGGACGGCGAACTCGTCGCCGCCGAATCGCGCCAGCGCGTCGCCGGAGCGGACGTAGGTCCGCAGCCGATCCGCAAACGTGATCAGCACCTCGTCGCCCGCCGCGTAGCCGAGGCTGTCGTTGATCAGCTTGAAGTCGTCGAGGTCGAGGAAGAGCAGCGCGACGGACTGCCCGGCCTGCCGCCGGCGCGCCAGCGCGTGGTTGACGCGGTCGAGGAAGAGCGCCCGGTTGGGCAGGTTGGTGAGTAGGTCGTGCAGCGCTTGGTAGACGTTCTGCGAGGCCAGCAGCCGCTGCTCCTCGTACATGCGGGCGTTGGCGACCGCCGCCGCGGCCTGCTCTCCGAACAGGCTGAGCGCGCGCAGCTGGTGGCGCGTGTAGGCGTGACCCGGCGCCGCGTTGACGTTGAGCACGCCGAGGAGCGTGTTGCGGTGGACCAGCGGGACCGACATCGAGCTGGTCGGCGGCCGTCCCGTGTTTTCGGTCGCGGTCCAGCGCTCGGGCTCGAGGACGCCGGTGACGAGAACCGGCTCCCGCGTCTCGGCCACGCGCCCGGCGACCCCCTCGCCGAACTTGAGCCGGGCTCCGTGTGCCGCGCTGGTGCCGGACGTGCACACGGTGCGCAACTCGCCGTTGCCGTGGACGAGCATGATCGAGCAGTCGCGCGTGTCGAGCAGCTCGTTGGCGCACTCCAGGATCGTCGCGAGCACCCGCTCGAGATCGAGCACGAAGTTCATCGCTTTGGCGGCCTCGAGAAGCGTTGTCACCTCGCGCAGCCGGTTGGTCAGCGCGGCCGTGAGGACGCGCTCGTCGACCAGCAGCTTGGTGAGGCGCCGGAGCTGGAGCTCCTTCTCGACGGCGTACGCGCAGAACAGCACGACGGTGCCGAGAAGCGCGCTCTGCAGAACGATCGGGGAGATCCAGTCGGGCGGCTGCAGCCCGTGCCAGAACGTGACGATGAGCAGGGCCACGACGGCGGTGACGAGGAGCGCCAGCGTGATCACCCAGAGCTGCAGGCGACGCTGCTCGACCGCTTCCAGGGTGGGCGTCTCGAAGCTACGCAGGCCGGCGATCCGCGCGGCCCGCTCGGTCACCTTCCGGTTCGCCTCGGCTGGCGACGGTGTCATGGCTGCGGCCCGTCCGGCGTGCAGCGATCGCGGTGAGCGGCCGTCCCGGCGCGCTCCCGCCCCCTGTGCCCGGCCGGCCACGATCCTATGATCCGCATCATGCAACGAGATCGTACTACGGCGGCGCCGTCGGGTCCACCGGCGGCGGCCCGGAGATCGACGCGGGTTTGCCTAGCGCCGGTCCTTCATCGCCGCCGCGGCCTCGCGATCGAGCGTCCGGCGCTTGATCGTCTCCCGCTTGTCGTGCAGCTTCTTGCCCCGGACCAGGGCGAGCTCGACCTTGATCCAGTTGCCCTCGAGGCCGATCGCCAGCGGCACGACCGTGAGGCCCTTCTCGGCCACTTTGCTGGCGAGGCGGACGATGTCGCGCTTGGCGAGCAGCAGCTTGCGCCGCCGCGTCGGGTCGTGGGTCGCGTAGCCGGCGTTCTCGTACGGTGCGACGTGAACGCCAGCGAGAAACGCCTCCCCGGCCTCGAACGCGACCCATCCTTCCTGGATCTTGGCGTGGCTCTCGCGGACCGATTTGACCTCGCTGCCGGTAAGCACGATCCCGGCGGTGATGTGCTCGAGGATCTCGTACTCGAAGCGGGCCTTGCGGTTCGAAGCCAGCACCTTCATGCGCGGACGGCCTCGCCCAGGACCGGGACGAGTTCGCGGTCGAACTGGCGACCGGCCTCGGCGCGGATGAGGTCGAGCGCGGCGTCGCGCGACATCGAACGGCGGTACGACGACGGCGAGGTGAGCACGTCGTACACCTCGGCCAGGTGGATAATGCGGCTGGCGAGCGGGATCGTGCGCCCGCCGAGGCGCTCCGGATAGCCGCTGCCGTCCCAACGCTCATGGTGGTGGCGGATCGCTCCGGCGAGGTCGCCGGGGAACTCGGACGCCTCCACGATGCGGGCGCCGAGCACCGGGTGGCGGCGGTAGAGGCGTTGCTCGGCATCACCGGGGCGCTCAAGGCGGTAGGCGCGGGCGTAATCGAGTTCGCGCATGCCGACGTCGTGAAGGTACGCAGCCACCGTGATCAGCTCTTCCTGCTGCTCGGAAAGACCGAGGGCGGCCGCCATCTTTTGCGCGATCTCCGACGTGGACTGCGAGTGCTGCCGCAGGTGCGGGAACGACGCCTCACCGGGCTCGAGGAGGACGCGCGCGAGGTTACGGGCGGCCCGGCGGTAGTCGCGCAGCGAGCGCGCCAGGTCGAGGGCGTGGCCCGCCGCCGCGAACACCGCATCGACGGACGCACCGCCGGCCGGCGTCACGACCGAGAGCGCGACCCACAGCGGTGGGCCGGCCAGCAGCACCGCAGTCCTGATCTCCTCGGCCCGCGCCTGGCTTCCCCCGCTCTCGCGCTCGTCCCAGCCCCACAGCCCTGGAGCCGGCGCCTTCACGCCCGCCGACAGGAACGCGCTCGCCTGGTGCGCCGCGACGGCTTCCCGGCGTTGCGGGTCGAGCGCCACGGACTGCAGCGCGAGGGCGCGGGCACTCCCGCCGTCGGTGAGCGTGAGCACCGCCGCAGCAACCTCGGGGAGAGTGGCCAGCGACCGCACCACCGCGGTCACGTCCTCGACCATCCCAGCGTGGAGGAGGGCGCCGGCGCCGTTCCCTCGCACCGGGGCGAGCGGTGGGGCGAGCGCCGGAGAGGCAGGCGGGGCGGGAGCGGGAGCAGGAGCAGGAGCGGGAGCGGGAGCGGGAGCGGAGTCCGGCTGGCCGGCGGGGTCGGCCAGGAACGATTCGAACGCGTGCCCGATGGCCCGCGCCGCGGGCAGATCATCGGGGGCAAACGGCAGCCGCCGCGACTTGTCGCGGACGTCGACAATCCCGACCAGGCGTTCCGCGGCCGTGATCGGGATCGTCAGGAGGCGCGACGTGCCGGCGCCTTCGAGCAGCGACTGCAGCGGCGGGGCCTCGTCGAGGGCGTTGATGTACGCGGGAGCGGTGCGATGGCGCCGGGTCCAGTCGCAGAGGGGGTGGCCGAGCGGCAGCGTCGGCGCCAGCTCATCCCGGCGCCCGAACCCGTAGCTGGTGGCGAGCTCGAACGCGCCGTCGCCGCTCTCGAGGTAGAGCGCCGCCTTCGTCGCCTGTAACTCCTCCAGGCAACGGTACAGAATCTCCTTGGCGCGCTGTTCGCGCTCGCGGTCCCACGACGG
>JAKAFI010000077.1 GCA_021818005.1 Acidobacteriota bacterium
TAGTGCGCCAGCTCGACGACGTGCCGCAGGCTGTGGTTGAGCGAGGTCGGCTCCGGGCGCGCCGAGGTGGGCCGCGAGAAGTTGAGCAGGTTCGACACCGTGTGCTCGATGCGCTTGATGCCGTCGTAGACCAGCGCCAGGTAGCGCTGGCGCATCTCGACGTCGCCGGGGTTGGCGCGGATCGTCTCCAGGCAGGTGAGGATGCCGGCGAGCGGGTTGTTGACCTCGTGCGCGACCCCCGCCGCGAGTGTGCCCACCGCGGCCATCTTCTCGGTGTGGGCGAGTTGCGCCGCGCGCAGCTTCTCCCCTTCGCGGGCGCGCTCGAGCTCGTCCATCATGCGGTTGAACGCGTCGGCGAGCTCTCCCACCTCGTCGCCGCGCCGCACCTGGGCGCGGACCGTGAGGTTGCCGGCCCCGGCCTCCCGCATCGTGTTGTGCAGGCCCAGGATCGGCCGGATCAACGTCTCCACGTAAATGGCGGTGAGGATCGAGTTGCCGAACATGAGGACGAGCGCGATCAGGGCGACGCGCTGCACGATCGCACGGACCTCGATGTCGATCTGGGCGAGGGAGAAGCCGATCGCGAGCGAGCCCCAGAACCGGGTCGAGATGTTGAGCGGTGTGCGGATCTCGAGGATCTGCTCCCCCCACGAGGAGGTGCGCAGGTCGACCTGAGAGCGCTTCCCCACCGCGCTGCGGTCGAGGGCGCGGGTGAACCGCTGGCCGAGCAGGCTCCACCTGTTCGAGTGCGTGACCATCCCGTTCGGGTCGGTGATGATGACGTAACGCACGAGGTCGTGGTTGTGCTCGATGACGCCGCTCACGTAGTTTTCGATCAGCCCTTCCTCGACGACCAACCCGAGCTGCTCGTACATCAGCACGTCGGTGATCGGGACGGAGAGCGAGTCGGTGATCGAGAGGCCGCGATCGACGAGCTCGTCGTAGCGGCTGCGGCGCTCGTGCACGGCGGCGAGCACGATCACCAGGCCCATGGTCACGACGATGAGGGTGTTGGAGTAGAGGAAGAACTTGGTGCGGAGGCCGAGGCGCAGCATGCTCACGACTTCCCGGGCCCGCACTCCAGCTGCGCCTCGCCCAGGGTGAGCGCCCGCGGCCCGAACACCCGGATCGCCAGCCGCCGGATCGGCGCGTACTCCGCGTCGGAGGCCGCCACGAACCCGCCGGAGAGCTCCTCGTCCCATCCCCGGATCGCCGCGCCGGCCGCGGGATCGGCGACCGGCTGCTCCACCAGGGTGGTGAACAGCTCGTCGCGCACCGAAGCCGGGCTTCCCGGCGCGACCACGAACGGAAAGTTCGGCATCGGCTCCGAGGTCGCCAGAACGCGCAGGCCGCGGTGGGTGAACTTCTCGCCCACGATGTCGCGCACGCCGCAGGCGTCGACCTCGCCGAGCAGCACCGCCCGCGCCGCCCGCTCGTGGTGGAAGTAGTAGCGACAGGCGAGATTGACCCCGGGGCGCAGGCCGGCCTCGGCGAGCATCGCTCGCGGCATCAGGTGCGACGAGGTCGACATCGGCGAGCCGAAGCCGAAACGCTGGCCGGCGAGCTCTTGCAAGCTCTTGATCGGGTTGTCGGCGCGCACCATGATCAGGCTGCGGTAGGTGGGTTGGCCGCCGGTGTTGAGCTTGACCACCGGGAGCGCGCCGCAGCGCGCGTGCGCCCGCTCGTAGGTGTAGGGACCGAGGTACGCGACGGTGAGCGCACCGGAGCACAGGTCCTCGACGGTGCGCTCGTAGGAGGGGCCGATCACCAGCTCCCAGTGGCGACCGGTATGGGCGTTGAGGTAGTCGATGAGCGGCTGGTACTTGATGTACATCAGGCGCGGGTTGTAGAAGCTGACGACGCCAAAGCGCAGCGTCGGCGTCGCGGCCGTTGGCATCGTGGCCGGCGGCGCCGCCGCGGCGGAGGCGGCGGACGCGAACGCCAGCGCCAGGCTAGCGATCACTGTCGGCTTCATCGTCCCTCCCGACCGCGGCCGCGAGAGCAGCCCAGCCGGCGGTCGTATCCAACTCGACGACCCGCGCCCAGCCGAGCGCTCGCGCCCGCGCCGCCGTGCCGGTTCCCAGACACCACGCCACCGCTCGAGCGCCCGACGCCGCCGGCTCGGCGGCGAGCGCCTCGGCCTCGTCCCCGTCACGCAGCACGCAGCCGGTCAGCGGCAGCGCCCGCAGCACGATGCGGGAGGCGGGCGACAACGGCCGCGGCACCTCGACGACCTCGGCCCCCGCCTCCTCGAGCGCTTCGCGGAGTCCGGCGGCCGGCGCCACCACGGCCAGCCGCCGCCCGAACAGGGGACGGTGGGCGAAGCAGCCGAGTGTGGCGGCGTGACGGACCGTGGGGCCGACGACGAGGAGCGCGGGCGGCCGGATCTCGGCCCGCGCCGCGGCGGCCGGCAGCTCCGCAATCGGGGCACACACGACCCGCTGCGCCGAGGTCGAGCCGCGCTCGATCATCGCCGCGGGACACTGCGGGTCCATCCCGCCGGCGATCAGGTTGGCGCTCACGTTGGCGAGGGACGAGACCGCCATGTACGCCACGATCGTTGCGTGGGGATCGTGCGCGAGCTGGTCCCAGTGCACGAACGAGCCGTCGGCGCGGGCGCTCTCGTGTGCGGTGACGAGCGTGACGCGGACCGCCTCGTCGCGCGAGGTCACGGGGATGCCGGCACACGCCGGGACGGCGATGCCGGCGGTCACACCGGGCACCACCTCGAACGGGATACCGGCTCGCTGCAGCTCCCCCGCCTCCTCGCCGCCGCGCCCGAACACGTACGGGTCGCCGCCCTTGAGGCGCACGACGCGCTTGCCCTCGCGTCCAAGCCGGACCAACAGCGCGTTGATCTCACCCTGGGGGACGGGATGGTGGCCGGCCTCCTTGCCGACGGGGTGGAGCTCGACCGACTCGGGCAGATCGGGGGGCAGCACCGGCTCGGCGAGGCGGTCGTAGACCACCGCTTCGGCGGCCAGCAGCCGCTGGCGAGCGCGCAGCGTGAGCAGGCCGGGGTCGCCCGGACCGGCGCCGACGAGGGAGACGAAGCCGCGCCCGGCCGTCGCGCCGGCCGGCGCCGCGGCCCCCGCGATCCAGGCGGCTTCCTCCCCGGCGGCGGGCACGCGCGCGCTCAGCGCCTGCGGCGCCACCGTGGCGGCGAAGAAGTTGTCGAACAGGCGTTCCCGCTCCTCGGGTGCGATCGCCAGCGCGCGGACGCGAGTGCGAAAGCGGGCCGCCGCGGCGATCCACGCGGCCCAGTCGCCCGCGAGACGGTGCTCGAGGAGCTGGCGCAGGCGGCGCACCGCAAACGGCGCCTCACCGTTGGATGCGACCGCCACCTGCAGGGCGCCGCGGCGGACGCGCGCCGGCACGTGGAACGTGCACAGTTCCGGCTCGTCGGCGACGTTGGCCCAGACCCCCGCTCCTTCGGCGTCCGCCGCCACCCGGCGGTTGGTCTCGTGGTCGTCGGTGGCGGCGTAGACGAGACGGTACCTCGAGCCCTCGCCCGGGCGGTAGGCGCGGCGCTCGAGCCGCAGCCGGCGGGCGTCCGCCAGCGCCGCGAGCGCGGCGATCGGGTCGGGGTCGACGACGGTGACCCGGGCGCCGGCGTCGAGCAGCGCGAGCGCCTTGCGCCGGCCGACCTCGCCGCCGCCGACGACGAGGCAGGCGCGGTCGCGAACGTCGAGCATGACCGGCAGCATCGTCGCGGAATCGGGACGCTCACCCACGGCGGCCATGGTACAGGAACGCGGCGTGGCCCCGGCGGCCGGGCCCCCGCCTCACGGCTCGCGCTCCAGGCCCATCATCGCCCGCAGTTGCAGGCCGCCGCCGAGGTAGCTCGCCGAGCCGCCCGCCGCGCGCACCAGACGCGCCGCCTCCGCCGACCTGGTGCCGCGCTCGCAGACCGCGAGCCAGGGGGCGCCGTCGGGGAGCGGCAGCGCGGCGCGCAGCTCCTCGAGGGGGATCATGACCGCGGCGGCGATCGGGCGCCCGGCGCGCTCGCCGGGGTGGCGCACGTCGAGCAGGCGGTCGCCGGGCTGGAGGTCGTCGGGTCGCCGCGCGACGAGCCCGTCCTCCTGGTTCATGGCGGCGAACGCCGCCGTCGCGAGCGGGTCGATCGCGGGGGCGTACGGCGGCGCGTACGCCTGTTCGAGCTCGGCCAGCGCCGCGAGGTCGGCGCCGCGGGCGATCAGCGACGACGCCACGTCCACCCGCTTGGCGACCTCGCCGGCGCCGACCGCCTGCACCCCGAGCACGCGCCGGGTCGCGGCCTCGTACACGAGGTGGATGACGATCTCCTGCGCCTCGGGCCAGTAGTGGGCGCGGTCGTGGGCCGTGATCCACACGGAGCGCGCGGCGAGTCCGAGCGCCTCGGCGCGGGCGCGGGTGAGGCCGGTGGCGGCCACGTTGAGGTCGAACACCTTCGCCGCGACCGCGCCCACGGCGCCGGCGAAACGCTCGTCGCGGCCGGCGAGGACGTTGGCCAGCGTGCGCCCCTGCCGGTTGGCGAGCGAGCCGAGCGGCATGCAGGTCGCGCCCCCGTCCGGCAGGCGGCGCACCTCGACGCAGTCGCCGATCGCCCAGACGTGAGGGACGCTCGTCGCGAGGCGGTCGTCGACCGCGATGGCGCCGGTAAGGCCCACCGCGATGCCGGCGTCACGGGCGAGCGCGACCTCGGGGCGGACGCCGACCGCGACGACCAGCGCGTCCGCGCCGAGTCGCTCGCCCGCGGCCGTAAACTCGACCCGCTCATCACCGGCGCTGATCGCAGCGACCGGGGCGCCGGTGCGCAGCTCCACCCCGGCCCGTCGCAGCGTGGCGGCGACCACCGCGCCGATCTCGGCGTCGACGACCCCCGGGAGCGGCGCGCCGGCCGCCTCGATCAGCACGACCTCGGCGCCCCACAGCGCGCGGAACGCCTCCGCCAGCTCGCAGCCGACGAGGCCGGCACCGGCGATCGCGACGCGCGCGATCGCGCCGCGGCGCAGGCCGGCGAGCAGCGGCTCGAGGTCCTCGAGGACGTGGAACGAACGAACCCGGGGGTGGTCGGGTTGCCCGGGCAGGCGGCGCGCCGCGGCGCCGGTCGCGAGCACGAGTTCGTCCCACTCCAGCCGTTCGGCACGGCCGTCGGGGCCGGCCACGGTCAACGCGCGTCCGGCGGCGTCGATCGCCGCGGCGCGGCGGCCGGCGAGGACTGTCACGCCCTTGACCGCGGCGAAGTAGGCGGCGTCGCGCAGGGCGCCGTCGCTGGTGCGGCGCAGCGCCGCAGCCTCGTCGACATCGCCGGAGAGCACGTACGGCAGGCCGCACGCGGCGTACGAGAACACCTCGCGCTGCTCGACGACGGTGACGGCCCAGTCGGGCCGCAGGCGCGCCAGGCGGGCGGCGCAGCGCAGGCCGGCCGCCGAGGCCCCGACGATCACCACGCGTCGTGTGCCGTTCGCCATACGTCCCTCCCCCGGGGTGCGGCTGCGGGCGTCGCGGCCGCGAGTGTGGTGCGGTGCCGTTACGCCGCCGTCTCGCCCCTGACCGACAACGCGATCTTGTACAGGAGGGTGATGAGCAGGAGGCCGAAGGCGTAGATGCCCAGCGTGATCGAGATCTCGGGAACGGTCGGGGTGTAGGCGGTCACGGCGCCGAGCGGCGAGGGCTCGAACCCGGCGATGATCAACCCGAGCCCCTTCTCGATCCAGAGCCCGAGGAAGACGGCGACGCACGCCGCGGCGAGCGTGCGCTCGTCGTGCCGGGTCTTCGGGTTGACGAGGAGCACGAGCGCCGCGACCGAGAGCACCGCCGAAGCCCACATCCACGGCACCAGGGTCGTGTTGCCCTCGAGCCCGACGAAGAGGAACTTGAAGTGCTCCACGTCCTCGGGGATGTTGCTGTACAGGGCGGTGAACAGCTCCATCAGGACGAAGAAGACGTTGATCAGCATCGCGTACGTCACGATGATCGCGAGGCGCTGGATCGGCTCGCGGCCGGCGTCGAAGCGGGTGACGCGGCGGAGCACGAGGCAGAACAGGATGAGAAGCGCGGGGCCGGCGGAGAACGCGGAGGCGAGGAAGCGCGGCGCCAGGATCGCCGTCATCCAAAAAGGCCGCGCGGCGAGGCCGGAGTAGAGGAACGCGGTGACCGTGTGGATGCTGACCGCCCACGGGATCGAGAGGATGATCACCGGCCTGATCCAGCTCGGGGGTGGGACGCTGTTACGCTCGGCGGCGAGCGTCACGTGCGAGATCACCACGTTGAGGACGAGGTAGCCGGAGAGCGACACCATGTCCCAGAACATGAGCGAGTGCGGCGTCGGGTAGAGCATCACGTTGAGGACGCGCGTCGGCTGGCCCATGTCGACGAAGATGAAGAGCATGCACATCGTCACCGCGGAGATCGCCAGGAACTCGCCGAGGATCGTGAGCTTGCCGAACATCTTGAAGTTGTGTAGGTAGTAGGGGAGGACGACCATCACCGCCGAGGCCGCGACACCGACCAGGAACGTGAACTGGGCGATGTACAGCCCCCAGGTCACGTCGCGAGAAAGGCCGGTGATACCGAGGCCGAACGCGAACTGCCGCAGGTACGAGACGAGCCCGAGGGCGATCACGACCCCGAGCGCCAAGATCCAGCGCCAGTATCCGCGGCCCCCGACGAGTGCCTTTTCGAGCATGGTCACCTCACACTAGGTAGAACACTTCCGGTTGCGTCCCGAGGCCCGCGCGGCGGCGCAGCGCGAAGCGCGTGCGCAGGAGGCGCCGCACCTCGGAGTCGGGATCGTTGAGGTCGCCGAACACCAGCGCCTTTGCCTTGCAGGCGACCACGCACGCCGGCAGCTCGCCGCGGTCGATGCGCTCGTCGCAGAACGTGCACTTCTCCACCACGCCTTTCGTGCGGGTGGGGAAGTCGGGGTCCTCGTGCGCGATGTGCGGGCGCGGGTCCTCCCAGTTGAAGCTGCGCGAGCCGTACGGACAGGCGGCCATGCAGTAACGGCAGCCGATGCAGCGGTGCCAGTCCATCGCCACGATGCCGTCGTCGCGCTTCCACGTCGCCTGGGTCGGGCAGACGCGCACGCACGGCGGGTTGTCGCAGTGGTTGCACAGCGCCAGCACCGGCTCCGAGGTGAGCGCCGGGTCGATGTAGCGGGAGTCCTGGTCCGGGAACGCCTCGTCGAAGCGCGTCTTCCAGATCCACTTGACCTCGTGTCGCGGGTTGGTGAACGCCGGGATGTTGTGGGCGTGGTCGCAGGCGTCGATGCAGGCGGTGCAGCTCTCCTGCTCGAGACAACGGCGCGGGTCCACGACCATCGCCCAGCGCACCTTCGGCGCCTTGGCCGATGACCGAGGCTCGGTCTCGGCCGCGCCGGCCAGCCGGGTGAGCGACTCGCGGGCCGTGGCGCAGACGGCGGCCAGGCCGGCGAGCTTGAGGAACCCCCTGCGGTCCTGTCCCATCACGATTTCTCCTTCGGCTCGATGTGGCACTCCCAGCAGTACGGGGAGACCGCGAGGTAGTTGTGGCAGGCGTCGCAGAACTCCTTCTTGTTCGGGTGGCACTTCATGCACGTGCCGGTGAGGCTCATCGTCACGGTCTTGCCGTCGGCCGCCACGTATGTGCGCTGGCCGCGGCGCACGACCGTGTCGCGCCAGGCGTTGAGCAGCTCCATGTGATCGCGCCGCATCGCGGCGGTCGGCTCGACGCACTGCTTCGCGGTCGTCACGATCTTCGGGTCGGGCCGGCGGGCCGCCCCGTGCAGCGCCGCCTGCCAGACCGGCGCCAGCGCCACGGCGACGAAGACGGCCAGGCCGGTGATGATCCTGCCGCGGTCACGCATCGGCGTCACCCTTTCCGCCGGCCAGCGGCCGGCCCCGCAGATCGGTGTCCCTCGGTTTCTCGCCGTCGATCACGAGCGCGTTGCCCACCAGCTCGTGGACGCCCGACACGTCCACCTCCGGGACCCAGTACTCCATCAGCGTGGTGAGCGTGGCGCGGTCGATGGCGCAGATGCAGGCGAGGCGGTTGACGCCGTGCTTCTCGTGCACGAAGCGGACCGCGTTGGCGCGCGGCAGGCCGCCGCGCAGGCGCATCTCCATGTTCTCGTCGTTGCCGAGGCCGGCGCCCGCGCCGCAGCAGAACGTCTGCTCGCGGATCGTGTTCTCCGGCATCTCGAAGAAGTTCCTGGCGACCGAGCGCAGGATGTAGCGCGGCTCCTCCAGGATCCCCATCGCGCGCGCGGGGTTGCACGAGTCGTGGAAGGTGACGCGCAGGTGGTCGTTGCGCGACGGGTCGAGCCGGAGCTTGCCGTGCTTGATCAGGTCGGCGGTGAACTCGCAGATGTGCACCATCTTCGTCGCCGCGGCGTTGGTGAACGCGGTGCCGGTGATCGGGCTGACCGGCGGCTCGAGGAAGTCGGCCGGGCCGTTCATCGTGTCCATGTACTGGTGGATCACCCGCCACATGTGGCCGCACTCGCCGCCGAGGATCCACTTGACGCCGAGCCGCTTTGCCTCGTGGTAGATCTTGTAGTTGAGCCGCTTGATCGTGTCGTGCGAGGTGAACAGGCCGAAGTTGCCGCCCTCGGAGGCGTAGGCGGAGAGCGTGTAGTCGACGCCGAGGGCGTGCAGGAGCAGCAAGTACCCCATGAACGTGTAGATCCCGGGCTCGGCGAAGTAGTCCGCGGACGGCACCACGAAGAGCAGCTCCGCTCCCTTGCGGTTGATCGAGGGGGCGACGCGGACCCCGGTCGCGCCCTCGAGCTCGTCGACGAGGAACTCGATGTTGTCCTTGAACGTGTGCGGCTGGATGCCGAGGTGGTTGCCGGTGCGGTCGCAGTTGGCGACCGGCTCGATGACCCAGTTGATGTTCAGGCCGACGAGGTTGAGCAGCTCGCGGGCGAGCATCGTGATCTCGGCGGTGTCGATGCCGTACGGGCAGAATACGGAGCAGCGCCGGCACTCGGTGCACTGGTAGAAGTAGTAGAACCACTCCTTGAGCACGGCCGGTGTGAGCTTGCGGGCGCCGCCGATCCGGCCGAGGATCTTGCCGGCGGCGGTGAAGTCGTTGCGGTACACCGAGCGCAGCAGCTCGGCGCGCAGCACCGGCATGTTCTTCGGGTCGCCGGAGCCGAGGTAGAAGTGGCACTTGTCGGCGCACGCGCCGCAACGCACGCAGACGTCGAGGAAGAGCTTGAGGGAGCGGTACTTGTTCAGCCGTTCCGCGAGCCCGTCGTGGATGATCTGCTGCCAGTTCTCGGGCAGCTGCCAGTCCTCGTCGGTCGGCGACCACTCGCGCGGGTTGGGGAAACCGAGGTAGCGCAGGTTCTTCGCCGCGCCCGGGTACGACCAGGTGCCGCGGCGCGCCTCGAAGTCGATGGCGGGGTCCATCCACTCCCGCTCCGGCGGCTTGAAGTCGATCTGGACGAGCTCGTCGCGTGTCTTTTCCGGCATCTCTCACTCCTCGTCGAGAGGGATCCCCGAGGCCTTCAGCTTGTCGTGGAACTCGTGCTCCCACTCGGCGTAGGTGTGGCCGACGATCGCCGGGTTCCAGGGGTTGACGTGGCGGCGCATGCGGTTGTCGTTGGCCAGGTTCCGGGTCGGCGAGAGGAACACGCCGGCCATGTGCACGAGCTTGGAGAACGGGAAGTAGGCGAGCAGCACGGTGACGAGGAAGATGTGGGCGAACACCAGCGGCGAGATCCCCTGCGGGACGGCGGGGTGCAGGCCGACGAGGCCGATCGCCAGCTCCTTCACCCTGACCACGTCGGGCCGCACGAAGTAACGCAGCAGCACCCCGGTGACCGCGATGCCGAGCAGGAGGGCGAGGGGGAAGTAGTCGGCGTGGAGCGAGAGGTAGCGCAGGCGCGCGTCCTCGAGCCGCCGCCAGAGGAGGAACCCGAGGGCGGCGACGAGGACGATGTCGGTGAGGTACACCACCGGCAGCCCCACCTGGAAGAAGCCGTCCAGCCCCTCGATCCACCCCACCACCGCCGGCACCGGCTCGGCGAAGAAGCGGTAGTGGCGCAGGAACACGACCAGGAACGAGTAGTGGAAGGCGAGCGCCCCCGCCCACAGCCACTTGTCGGGGGAGAAGGTGAAGCGCCCCCCCGGCCGCAGCTCGCTGCGGGTGTTGCGGAACAGCGAGCGGAAGGTGAGCACCTCGAGGAGCACGCGTGCGGCGGCGCCGCGGCCGGTCGACGGGTTGTCGAGCGGGGCCGGCTTGATCCACGGGAGGGAACGCTGCTGCCCGCACGTCGTGGGGATACGGAACGGCACCGTCGAGCGCGCCCACGAGAGGACGCGCGCCGCGATGCCGACGAGGAAGACGACCATCGCCACGTAGGGGAAAACGACGCCGAACAGCGCTTGGCCGCCGGCTTCGGCTCCGAAGAAGGCGATCGCCGCCAGCAGCACGACCAGCAGGAACGACCAGACGACCCGCATGCCTCACGACCTCCCTTCGCCGGGGGGGAGTGGCGGCCCTTCCGCCGCGTCCGCCTCCGCCAGCGCGCCGGCGCGCTTGAGCAGCGAGTAAGTGCGCGCCGTGGCTTCCCGGGCGCGCAGCTCGAAGACGCGCTCGCGGCACCCGACATAGACGGCAAACGCCTGCAGCGCCAGCTCGTCGATGCGGGCGTGCAGCTCGAGCAGCTCGGCGGCCGCGGCAACGGCCCGGTCCCGGCCGACCAGCTCGGCCACCGCCGCCTTGAGCTGGAAGACGAACCCCAGCGCCTCGGCCGGAGAGAACCCCTGCACCGCGCGCACCCGGACGAGCGCGTCGAGCGGGCCGGCGACCGCTTCCGCGCCGCCGCCGTCGAGGAGCACGTCGACGATGGCGGCGATCTCGTCGCGGATCGTGGCGCCGAGCGGGTTGCGGAAGCGGTCTTTCTCGCGGCTGAGGAACGGAGCGCTCTGCGCCGGGTAGGTGGCGAAGACGAGCTCCGCCCAACGCTGGGCCAGCGCCCCTCGGTTATCCCGCAGCGCGTCGAGCAGTGAACTCACCGTGGTTTCTCTCCAGTCGTCGCAGCCGGCTCTGCGGCCGGGCTGCGTCGGTCTCACGGACCCGCTGGCGGTGCTGGAAACGGCCGTCCCGGGGATGCCGGAACGGCCGCCCCGTCGTCGCTAGACGCAACCGGTCGGCTTGGCGAGGCCGGCCACCTTGCAGGCGCCCTTGGCGGGGCCGGACGGGAAGAGCTCGTAGACCTTCTTGAGGTCGTAGCCGGTTTCCTTGCACAG
>JAKAFI010000078.1 GCA_021818005.1 Acidobacteriota bacterium
CGGCGGCCGTGGTGGCGGCGCTGGCGGCCGCGATCGCGGCCCCGGCGCTGGCTTCTCCCGCACCCGCCGCGGCCGCGGCGCCGGCGAGCCGTCCCAGCGCCGCGCCGCAGGGGTTCGGCACGCGCCTACTCGCGGACCTCCTCGCCCTCGTCACCCAGCCGGCGCACATGGACGCTCACGACTGGACAAACCTCGGGTTGGGCACCCTGGCCGTCGTCGGGACCGCGACGCTCGACCCGCGGGTGCGCACCTGGGCGCAGGACCATCGCAGCAGGTCGTCGGACCACTTCGCCACGTCGATCCGGCCGCTCGGACAGTGGGGGGCGTTCGCCGTCCTCGGCGCCACGTGGCTGTCAGGGAAGGCGTGGAGCAAGCCGAGCCTGACCTCGACCGCCGAGGACGGCCTCGAGGCCGCGATCCTCGCGGCCGGGGTCGTGACGCCGGTGCTCAAGGAGGTCGTCGGCCGCCAGCGTCCCTCGTACGGAGCCGGGCACGCGACGTTCAAGCCGTTCGCCGGAGGGGCGTCGTTCCCCTCCGGCGACGTCACGCTGGCGTTCAGCGTCGCCTCGGTGTTCGCCGCGCACGCCTCCTCGTTCTGGGTCAAGGGGACCGCGTGGGGGCTGGCCGGGCTGGTCGGCTGGGAGCGCATCCACCTCGACCGCCACTGGGCGTCCGACGTGGTCGCCGGCGCGCTGATCGGCGGCGCGATCGGCGACTGGGTCGTCCGCCGCCACGAGCCGAGTGGCGCGCCGTCCGCGTGGGCCGTCGTCCCCAGCTTCGGGCCGGGCGAGGTCGGCATGACCGTGGCGCGCTCCTGGTGAGGCGCGCCGGGCGTCACTCCGGCTCGTTGTAGACCTTCTCGTCGGGGAGGGCGGCGCCGGCGGCGTCGGCCTCGACGTCGCGCGCCGTGCTCTTCTCGGCCAGGAAGTGACGGTAGAACTCGTGCTGGATGACGAGGTCCATGATCTCGTTGGTGCCGGTCCAGATCGTGATCAGGCGGGTGTCGCGCAGCAGGCGCTCGACGGGGTAGATGTCGGTGTAGCCGATCCCGCCGAGGATCTGCATCGCGTGGTTGACGACCGTCCACGCCGACTCGGTGGCGAACTTCTTCGCCTCCGAGACGAGCCGGCGCACCGTGCCCGCCTCCTCGCCGACGTCCACGGCGCGGGCGGCGCCGTGGTTGAGCGCGCGGGAAGCGTCGAGCAGCGTCAGGCTCTCCGCCACCTTGAAGCTCACCCCCTCGAAGCGGCGGATCTTGTCGCCGAACGCGTGCCGGCGGTCGGCGTAACGGGCCGCGATCTCGAACGCCGCGCGCCCCATCCCGACCGCGCCGCCGGCCGAGGTCAGCCGCTCCGGGATCATCATGCGGTGGAACACCTCGGTGCCGCGCCCGATCCCGGCCTCGCCGCCGAGGACGTTGGCGAGCCCGACCGGGGCGTTCTTGAACACCAGCCGCCCGGTGCCGCCGCCGCGCGTGCCCATCAGGCCGTAGACGTGATGCACCTCGACGCCCTCGCCGCGCTCGACGAGGAACGCGGTCATTGCGCGCTTCGGGTCGGCGATCCCCTCGACGCGGCCGTAGACGAGGATGACGTCGGCGCCCTCCGCGCCGACGACGAACCGCTTCTGGCCGGTCAGGTAGAAGGTGTCGCCCTCGCGCCGCGCCGTCGTGGTGGCGGCGAAGAAGTCGGAGCCGCCACGCGGCTCGGTGAGCGCCTCGGCGGCGGTCAGCTCGCCGCGCAGCATCGGCGCGAGGACGCGCCGCTTCTGCTCGTTGTTGCCGAACGCGGCGATCGCCTCGCCGACGATCGAGACCAGCGACCACAGGCAGGGGAGGGCGGTGCCGAGCACGCCGAGCTCCTCGAGCGCGACCATCTCGGCCGTCCACGGCAGGCCGCGTCCGCCCCAGGCGGGGTCGAAGCGCAGGCCAAGCAGGTTGCGCCGCCCGGCCTCCTGCAGGAACTCGCGCGGGAAGCGCACCCGATCGGCGTCCATGTCGAGCAGCAGCTGGTGCGGGACGCTCGCGGCGAACGCCCGGACCTCGTCGCGCAGCGCGCGCACGCCCTCGGGGAGCATGGTATCGGTGAGCATGGCGTCCCTCCGCTTCCGGCGGCAGGCTAGCGCCAAGCGTCGGACGCGGCAAGCGCCGGCTTGTGGTTGACCTGGTTCACCGCACCGGTGTGGGAGGCCCGAGCAGGGCCAGAAGGTCGTCGAGGATGCGCAGCGTCAACCCCCAGATCACGCGCCCGTCCCAGCGCACGCACGGCATCTCGAGTACGGCGCCGGGGCGCGACCAGACGAAGCGACCGCGGTTGGCCGGGTCGGCGAGGAACCCGAGCGGCACCCAGAGCGCCTCCTGCACCTCGGCGTTGGCGACGAGCACCGGCGCCCCCACCAGCTCGAAGACGAACGGCGCGACCCAGAGCGGACCGGTGGGCCGCTGCAGGTGGGTGCGGGCGGGAGGGAGGGCGCCGAGGAGGACCGCGTCGCGCTCGAGGTCGAGCGCGAGCTCCTCGCGCGCCTCGCGCCGCGCAGCGGCGAGCGTGTCGGCGTCGGCGGCGTCGACGCGGCCGCCGGGGAACGCGACGTCGCCCGACCACGGGTCGCCGGGACGCTCGGCGCGGTGGATGAAGAGCAGCTCGGCGCCCGCCGCTCCGGCGCGCGCCACCGCGGCCACCGCCGCCGTCGCTCCGGGCGGCGTGCCGACAGCGGATGGCGCGTGCAGGCGCTCGAGCGCCGCTCGCATCTGCGCGAGGGTCAGCGGTCGTTCCACGGATGGGATTTTCGCACGGCGGCTCCGGGTCGCGCCGTTCACCGCGAGACGGCCGCAGGCACCTTCACGCGGGCCGGCGGCGTCACCACGGGTCCCTGACGTGGCAGGCGGCGCCGTTCTTGGCGATGTACTCCTGGTGGTACTCCTCGGCGGGCCAGAACGTCTTGGCCGGCTCGACCTCGGTCACGATCTTCCGCTTGCCGTAGCGCCCCGACGCGGCCAGCTCGGCGATGGTGGCCTCGGCCTCGCGCCGCTGCTCGTCGTTGACGTACCAGATCCCGGAGCGGTACTGCGAGCCGACGTCCGGCCCCTGCCGGTCCAACTCGGTCGGGTCGTGCATCGTGAAGAACGCCTCGAGCAGGCGGTGGTACGTGATCTTGCTCGGGTCGTAGATCACCTTCACGGTCTCGGCGTGGCCGGTGGTGTTGGAGCACACCTGCCGGTACGTCGGGTGGTCGACGTGGCCCTGCATGTAGCCGCTGATCGCGTCGATGACGCCGGGGCCGCGGTGGAAGTAGTACTCGATCCCCCAGAAGCAGCCGCCCGCGAAGTAGGCGACCTCCGGCTTGACGGTGCGGCCGGCGGCCATCGCCGCCTCGACGGGCCTGGCCGGCAGGCTCTCGGGCGGGAGCTGAGCGCCCTTCTCGTAGAACTTGAGAGCCGCGGAGTTGAGGCAGTACCGCTCGCCGGTCGGCTTGGGCCCATCGTCGAAGACGTGGCCGAGGTGCGCCCCGCAGCGGGCGCAGAGGATCTCGGTGCGGACCATGCCGTAGCTCGTGTCCACCTTGCGCACGATGTGCTCCGGGTCGACCGGCCGGTAGAAGCTGGGCCACCCGGTGCCCGAGTCGAACTTGTTCTCGGAGGAGAACAGCGGCAACCCGCACACCGCGCAGACGTAGACCCCCTGCGTGTGGTTGTCGATGAGGTTGCCGCAGAACGCCGGCTCGGTGCCCGCGTTCTGCGTGACCTTGTACGCCTCCGGGCTGAGCTTGGCGGCGAGCCTCGCGACCTCGGCGCGCGGCAGCGGCGTGATGTCGTACCCCGAGTTCGAATACCTCCGCGCCATCGTCGCTCCCCCTCCGGTCGAGCCGGCATCGAGCCGCGCGGCCTCGGCCGCGCGCACGGCAGAAAGCGTCGGCCCCGCGTGCGGCCCGCACCCCGCCGCCAGCAGCACGGCGGAAAGCACGCCCGTCAGGGTCGCACGCCTCATGCGCCTGACAAGCGGGAAGGCGGCGGTTCCATTCCCGAAGTCGCCGGCGCGCGCTATGCTGAAAGAGATGTCGCGTAAGTTACCGAACTGGGCGGCGGCGCTGCTTCGGCGCTTCGTCGATTCCCTCCACGGGCGCCGGCCCACCGCGCGGCTCGTCCTCGCCGCGATGCTCGGGGCGGTCGCCGGGCTGTTCTCGACCGCGTTCTGGAACTCGATCGCGACGGCCACCGAGGCGCTCGCCTACTACGTGGCGGGGCCGCTCGACCGGGCGGTCCCGTTCCCGTGGCAGTGGATGTCGTGGCGGTTCGCGTTCCCGGCGCTCGGCGCGTTCGCCGCGGTGATGCTCGCCCGGCACCTGTTTCGTACCCCGGAGCGGCTGGGCGTGGCGTCGGTGATGCTCGACGCCCGGCGCGAGTGGGGGCGGATCCCGCTTCGCTACGTGCCGGCGACGTTCGTCAACGGCGTGCTCACGATCGGCAGCGGCGGCTCGGCGGGGCGGGAGGCGCCGGTGGTCGCGATGGGCGGCGGCCTCGGCGCCTGGGTCGCCCGCACGATGGGGCTGCCGCCGTCGCAGCGCCGGATCCTGGTGGGTTGTGGCGCCGCGGCCGCCATCGCGGCCGCGTTCAACGCGCCGCTGGCGGGGGTGTTCTTCGCCCTCGAGGTGGTGCTGGGGGATTTCCGCGCCGCAACGCTGGCGCCGGTCATGCTCGCTTCGGTCGCGGGCACCGTCGTCTGCCGCGCCACCGAGGGATCGGCCGCCGCGGCCCACTTCCAGGTGCCCGCGTACCATCTGATCTCCGGATGGGAGACGGTTCTGTACGCCGGCCTCGGGCTGGTGGCGGGGCTGGTCGCGCAGGTGTTCGCGGCCGCCGTCGAGGGGGCCGAGAAACGGTTGCCGAAGCTGGGCATGCCGGCGTGGCTGCTCGCCGCCGCAGGCGGCCTCAGCGTCGGAATCATGGGGCTCGGCCTGCCGGG
Source organism: Acidobacteriota bacterium (assembly GCA_021818005.1). Lineage (GTDB taxonomy): Bacteria > Acidobacteriota > Thermoanaerobaculia > Thermoanaerobaculales > Thermoanaerobaculaceae > RBG-13-68-16. The sequence goes on from JAKAFI010000078.1 coordinate 4,959, forward strand.
CGTGCTCGGGAACGGCTACAGCTGGACGATCGCCGCGTGCAGCGGGCAGCTCGGGTGGCGCCTGCTCGCCCTCCTGCTCGTCGGGAAGATCGCCGCCACCGCGCTCACGCTGGGCTCCGGCGGATGGGGTGGCGATTTCGCCCCGGCGCTGTACGTCGGCGCCATGGCGGGCGGCGCGTACGGGCTGGCGATGCACGCCATCCTTGGGCCGGCGGTGGCCGGCTACGGCGCCTACGCCATGGTCGGCATGGGTGCGGTCCTCGCCGGCGTCGTCCGTTGCCCGATCACCGCGATCCTGCTCCTGTTCGAGCTGACCGGATCGTACGAGGTGATCCTGCCGATCATGGTGGCGGTGGCCACCGCGGGCTTCGTCGCGCGACGCTTCTCGCGCTTCGGCATTTACCACGAACGGTTGCGGAACCTCGGTGGGCCGGCGTTCGAGATGAGCGGCGAGGACACGCTTCGGCACCTCACGGTGGCGAGCGTGATGCGGCCCGGCGCGGTGTCGCTCGACGAGCGGACCCCGTACGCCGAGCTGCTGCCCCGGGTACTGGGATCACAGCAGGCGGTCTTTCCCGTGGTCGCCAGCGATGGGACGATGCGGGGCGCGGTTCGCCTGGCCGACCTGCGCAGCACGCTGCTGGAGGTCACGCCGGATGTGCCGGTCGTGGCCGCCGACCTCGCGACCGCCGAGGTCCCACTCGTGACGATGTCCAGTCATCTGGACGAGGCAGCGCACGCGCTCGCGCTCGCCGAATGGGAGGAACTCCCGGTGGTCAGGTCCGCCGCCGACCGCACTCCGGTCGGGCTCGTCTCCCGCCACGACATCCTCAAGGCCGCGTTCGGCGAGAGCCAGCATCACTGACGCTCCGGCGTCGCGGCCAGCGCCCATCGGTGCCTCGGCACGACTCCGTCACAGGAACGCGAACGCGACCAGGACGACGATGGCGACGACCACGACGATCCAGATCACCCGCATCCCGCGCCGTTCCGCGGTGCCCTTTTCGCTCTCACCCAGCGTGTCGAACATGTCGTTCCTCCGGGACGCCCCACCGCGGCCGCGCGGCCGCGAGGTCACGGGGCGTCGCTCCGACCACGCCCCCAACGCATCCCGGATGGCGGCCCGACCATCCGAAGTCATCCTCTCACCGGCGCGATGCCGGCAGACCCTTGCCGGGGGCTCGTCCCACGGCGAACATCCCGGCCCTCATTTCCACTGTAGGGTGCTCGAGGGGCGCCGTCAAGCGCCGGACCTGTCGCGTAAATCATTGATTAGGATTGTGATTTGTTCGGATGGTATCCTCGTCGTCATGGGCCGGGAAGGGATCTCCGAGCGCCGTCCGGGGTCCGCCGCCGCGGCGCTGCTGCCGCCGTTCGCGACGAACTGGGCCGTGTTCCTCGACGTCGACGGCACGCTGCTGGAGTTCGGGGCGCAGCCGGAGGACGTCTCGATCCGGCCCGGCCTCGTCCGCACGCTGGAGCGCCTGCGCCGGCTGGTGCCGCTGGCGCTGATCAGCGGCCGGACGATCGCCGATCTCGACCGTCTGTTCGCGCCGCTCACCCTGCCGGCGGCCGGCGAGCACGGGGCCGAGCGCCGCAGCCGCGACGGCCGCACCCACGTGGCGCCGGCGAGCCCGGGCCTGGCGCGCGCACGGGCACACCTTGCCGCCTGGGCGAGCGGGCACCCCGGCGTTCGCGTCGAGGACAAGGGCCTCGGCCTCGCGCTGCACTATCGCGGGGCGCCCGGGCTGGCGGCCGAAGCGAGGTGCGCCGCGCACGACGAACTGCAGCGTTTGGGGACCGGGTTCGTCCTCGGCGTCGGCCAAATGGTGGTCGAGATCAGGCCCAAGGGATGGGACAAGGGCCGGGCGGTCACCGAGTTCATGGCCGAACCCCCGTTCGCGGGGCGCGTCCCGGTCGTCGTCGGGGACGACGCCACCGACGAGGACGGCTTCGCCGCCGCCAACCGGCTCGGCGGCCATTCGATCAAGGTCGGCGCCGGGCCGACGGTGGCGCGCTGGCGCCTGGCCGGTGTCGCGGAGGTCGTGGGATGGCTCGACCGGTACGCCCGCTGGCTCGAGCCGCCGCCCGCCGGAGGGTAGGCGATGGACAACCTCGAGTACGGGTTGATCGGCAACTGCAACGTCAGCGCCCTCGTGGACCCGCAGGGGACGATCGTGTGGTCGTGCCTGCCCCGCTTCGACGGCGACCCTGTGTTCTGCTCGCTGTTGCAGGGTGAGGAGAACGGGCGCGGCCGGTTCGCGGTCGAGCTCGCCGACCTCGCGCGCTCGGAGCAGCGCTACCTGCGCAACACCGCCATCCTGGTGACGACGCTGGTCGACGGTTCCGGCGGCGTCGTCGAGGTCACCGACTTCGCACCGCGCTTCAAACAGTTTGGGCGCTCGTTCTACCCGATGATGCTGGTGCGGCGGATCCGCCCGCTCGCCGGCAGCCCGGTCGTCCGCATCCGCCTCGAGCCGGCGTCCGAGTACGGCGCCGGGACGCCGACGCTCACCTTCGGCTCGAACCACGTCCGCTACGTCTCCTCCGGGCTCGTGCTGCGCCTCACGACCGACGCCTCGATCGCCGCCGTGCTGGAGGAGTCGGCGTTCGTCCTCGACCGCGACATCACGCTGCTCCTCGGCCCCGACGAGACGGTGCCGGAGGCCCCGGCCGAGGTCGGCCAGCGTTTCTTCGGTCTGACGCGCAACTACTGGAGCGACTGGGTGCGCTTCCTCGGCATCCCGTTCGAGTGGCAGGAGGCGGTGATCCGGGCCGCGATCACGATCAAGCTCGCGGCGTTCGAGGACACCGGCGCGATCGTCGCCGCGATGACCACGTCGCTGCCCGAGTCACCGGCGAGCGGCCGCAACTGGGACTACCGCCACTGCTGGCTGCGCGACGGCTACTTCGTCGTCTCGGCGCTCAACCGCCTCAGCGCGACCCGCACGATGGAGCGCTACCTCCACTACATCGTCAACGTCGCGGCGAACATGCAGGCGGGCCGGCGGCTGCAGGCGGTGTACGGCATCAACGGCGCCGCCCGACTCGACGAGTCGGTGGTGCCGAGCCTCTCCGGGTTCCAGGGGATGGGGCCGGTGCGGGTCGGCAACGCCGCGTATCAGCAGGTGCAGAACGACGTCTACGGCGCGGTCGTGCTCTCGGCGATGCACGTGTTCTTCGACGAGCGCCTCGACGGCGCCGGCACCGAGGCGCTGTTCCGGCGGCTGGAGACGCTGGGGGAGATCGCGCGGACGGTGTACCGCGATCCGGACGCGGGCATCTGGGAGCTGCGCAACAGCCGGAGCGTGCACACGTTCTCCAGCGTCATGTGCTGGGTCGCCTGCGACCGCCTGGCGCGCATCGCGGCGCGGCTCGGCCTTGCGGGCCGCGCCGGTTACTGGCGCGAGCACGCGCAGGCCATCCACGCCTGGATCCTGGCCAACGCCTGGGACGCGCAGCTCGGCAGCTTCGTCGCCGGCATCGGCGGGCGCGAGCTCGACGCCAGCCTGCTCCTGCTGCACGAGCTCGGGTTCGTCTCGGCCGACGACCCGCGGTTCGCCGGCACAGTCGCCGCGATCGAACGCAGGCTCAAGCGCGGCGACTTCATCTTCCGCTACGCCAACGAGGACGACTTCGGCAAACCCGAGACCGCGTTCATCGTGTGCACGTTCTGGTACATCGACGCGCTGGCGGCGCTCGGCCGCCGCGACGAGGCGCGCGCGCTGTTCGAGACGCTGCTCGGCTGCCGCAACTCACTGGGGCTGCTTTCGGAGGACATCGATCCGGCAAGCCGCCGGCTGTGGGGGAACTTCCCGCAGACGTACAGCATGGTAGGGTTGATCAACTCGGCGGTGCGGCTGAGCGCGAGCTGGGAAGCGATCTCGTGAACCGGCGGGGCGGTACCCGGCCTCGCCCCATCTCCGGCGCGGCCGAGGGGACCTGAGGAGGTGCAGCGGGAATGGCAAGTCGTCCGCAGCTCGCGCGCTCGTTGCGCCTCGGGTTCCTGATCGCCGCGATCATCGGGGCGACCATGGGGACGCTGGCGTGGCGGCAGGTGGACCGGGAGCGGCGCACCGACCTCGACGACGTCAACCGCCGGGCGCAGGCGCTGGCGCGGCAGCTCGCCCCGGTCGCGACGAACGCGCTCGAGCTCCCCGACGCCGTGGCGCGGCAGGAGCTGAAGCCGCGCCTGCACGGGTATCGGGCGCTGCTCGGCTACGCGGTGTTCCGGCCGGACGGGACGCTCGTCGCGGCGGGCGACACCGTGTCCGAGTTCGCCGACCGATTGCAGGCCGCCGTCGCGCGCGTGGTGCGGACCGGCGCGGAGACGATCGCGCGCGCCCGCTTCCAGGGGACGCCGATCGACGTCTACGCGATGCCGCTCGAGGCGCAGCCGGGGGTGATCCGCGGCGTCATGGTCGTGGCCCACGACGTGACGTTCATCGACGACCGCGCCACCGGGAGGTTCGTCCAGTTCGGTTTCTGGATCCTGATCCTGACGCTGATGACCGTGACGCTCGTCGTCGGCGCCACCTGGCTGACGTACGAACGGCCGCTGCACACGCTCGCGGAGTGGATGCGACGGGTGCGCACCGAGAACGTCAAGGAGGCGCCTCCGACCGGGGTGCCGTCGGCGCTGCTACGCAGCGAGACCGACCGGCTCGCCGCCTCGTTCCGCGCCGCGCGCTCGACCGGCCAGCGGCTCTCGCAGGCGGCGATGCACGCGGATCAGGTGTGGACGCGCGACCGGCTGCGCGCCCACGCGATCGCCGCGCTCGGCGAGGGCCGGCAGCTCATCGTCGTGAGCAACCGCGAGCCGTACATGCACCAGCTGCAGGACGGCAAGGTGCGGACGATCGTCCCCGCCGGCGGCCTGGTCACCGCGCTCGACCCGGTGCTGCGGGCGTGCGGCGGGGTCTGGATCGCGCACGGGGCGGGCGATGCCGACCGCGACAACGCCGACGCGGGGGGCCGGCTCACGGTGCCGCCGGACGACCCGCGCTACACGCTGCGGCGGGTGTGGCTGACGCGCGAGGAGGAGCAGGGCTACTACTACGGCTTCGCCAACGAGGGGCTGTGGCCGCTCTGCCACCTCGCGCACGAGCGCCCGGTGTTCCGCGCCTCCGACTGGGAGTACTACCGGCGCGCGAACCAGCGCTTCGCCGACGCCGTGCTCGAGGAGATCGGCGGCGGGACGGCGGCCGTCCTCGTGCAGGACTACCAGCTCGCCCTGGTGCCGGCGCTGCTCAAGGCCGCGCGGCCGGAGCTGCAGGTCGGCCTGTTCTGGCACATCCCGTGGCCGAACCCGGAGGCGTTCCGCATCTGCCCATACGGGCCGGAGATCCTGGCCGGCATGCTCGGCGCCGACCTGCTCGGCTTCCACCTGCAGCAGCACTGCAACAGCTTCCTCGACACCGTCGACCGGGTGCTCGAGTCGCGGCTCGACTGGGACCACTTCGCGGTCGAGCTCAAGGGGCACGTGTCCCACGTGCAGCCGTTCCCGATCAGCGTGCAGCCGTGGTCCGAGCGCAAGGTCCCCGGCGGCGAGGAGCTGGCGGCCCAGATCGCGGAGCTCAAGGCCGAGCACAAGCTCGGGGACGCCTACGTCGCGCTCGGCGTCGACCGCATCGACTACACCAAGGGGCTGCCGGAGCGGTTCCGCGCCGTCGACCGCTTCCTCGACCTGTGGCCCGAGTACCGGCAGCGCTTCACCTTCGTCGAGCTGGGGGCGCCGAGCCGCACCCACATCCCCCGCTATCGCGACCACATCGCCGAGCTCGAGAAGCTCGCCGACGAGATCAACTGGAAGCACCAGAGCAACGGCTGGAAGCCGATCCGGTTCCTCGTCGCCCATCACGACGCCGTCACCGTGCACGCGTTCATGCGCATGGCGTCGATGTGCATCGTCAGTTCGCTGCACGACGGGATGAACCTGGTGGCCAAGGAGTACGTCGCCGCGCAACCCGAGCGCGAGGGGGTGCTCGTGCTCTCCGAGTTCGCCGGGGCCGCGCGCGAGCTGGCCGACGCGTTGATCGTCAACCCCTACGACACCGAGCGGTTCGCGGCGGCGATCCGCGCCGGCGTCGAGATGGACGCCGCCGAGCGCCACGCCCGCATGGACCGGATGGCGAGGGCCGTCGAGGAGCACAACATCTACCGCTGGGCCGCCGCGTTCCTCACCCGC
>JAKAFI010000079.1 GCA_021818005.1 Acidobacteriota bacterium
CCGAGGGCGCGACGTTCAAGGGCATGGACGAGATGGTGTTCGAGGACCACGAGACCGACGCGTTCGGGCACAAGAAGCTCGGCGGCATCGGCGACCGCGTCTCGCGCGTGCTCCGCGACCTCTCGCCGAGGTTCAACGACGGGCGGCGGATCAACGTGATCAACCAGCGCCTCGGCTACCTGGTGCGCTGCGGCAACCCCGACGCGCTCGACTCGATCGTGCCGATGGCGTTCGGCAACCTCGCGATGGACCTCGTGCTCGACGGCGTCGCCGGCCGCCTCGTCAACGTCCGCAACGGGCGCTACGACAACGTCCCGATCGACGTCGTCACCAGCCACAAGAAGACCGTGGACGTGCGCAAGTTCTACAACACCGACCGGCTGCGCCCGATCTACGAGCGCTTCGAGACGAAGCCGCTGTTCATCATGACCAGCGACTATTAGAGACCGGGGTCCGGGCACAGGGCACAGGGCACCGGAAAGACGTGGTCCGTGGTCCGTGGTCCGTGGTCCGTGAAAGCAAAGACGTGGGTCGCGGTGAAGGGAGCACGACGATGGGAACGAGCTGGGACTGGAAGACGGATGAGACGCGGGCGAAGGCGCCGGCGATGAGTGGCGTGCCCACTACGCGGAGGGTGGCGCGGGTGGGACGGTGGGGGACGGCGGCACTCCTCGTTCTGGGCCTGGGCTGGTCATCGCCGCTCCTCGCGGCTGGGCCAACCCCCGGGGAAGCGGGCGTCCTCAGGGCCACGCTGAAGAACGGCCTGCGCGTCGTCATCGTCGAGAACACGCTCGCCCCCGTGGTGACCACCGAGGTCAACTACCTGGTGGGCTCCAACGAGGCGCCCGCCGGCTTCCCGGGGATGGCGCACGCCCAGGAGCACATGATGTTCCGCGGCAGCCCGGGGCTCTCGGCCGACCAGCTCGCCGACATCACGGCCGCGATGGGCGGCGACTTCGACGCCGACACGCAGCAGACCGTGACGCAGTACTTCTTCACCGCCCCGGCCGACGAGCTCGACCTCGCGCTCCGCATCGAGGCGCTGCGCATGAGCGGCGTCCTCGACAGCGACGAGCTCTGGGGCGAGGAGCGCGGCGCCATCGAGCAGGAGGTGGCCCAGGACCTCTCCAACCCCCAGTACGTCTTCTACACCAAGCTCCTCGAGGCGATGTTCAAGGGCACGCCGTACGCCCACGACGCCCTGGGCACGCGGCCTTCGTTCGACAAGACCACCGGCGCGATGCTGCGAAGCTTCCACGACGCCTGGTACGCCCCCAACAACGCCGTCCTCGTGATCGTCGGCAAGGTCGACCCGCAGGCGACGCTGAAGGAGGTCGAGACGCTCTTCGGCGCCATCCCCGCCAAGAAGCTCCCGGCCCGTCCGGGCGTCACGCTCGAGCCCGTCAAGCCGGAGACGCTGAACCTCACCACCGATCTGCCGTACGGCCTCGCCATCGTCTGCTTCCGCCTCCCCGGCTGGGACAGCCCCGACTACGCGGCCGCCCAGGTGATGAGCGACGTGCTCTCGAGCCAGCGCTGGGACCTCTACGGCCTCGTCCCGCAGGGGAAGGCGATGTACGCCGGGTTCCAGTTCAGCGCCCTGCCGAAGGCCGGCCTCGGCTTCGCCATCGCCGTCTTCCCCAAGGGCGCCGACGCGGCCGGCCTCGTCAAGGAGGTCAAGGGGATCCTCGCCGGTGCGGTGCGGAACGGGCTGCCGGCCGACCTCGTCGAGGCGGCCAAGCGGCAGGAGCTCACCGGCGCCGAGCTCGAGAAGAACTCGGTCTCGGGCCTCGCGCAGGCGTGGTCGCAGGCGGTCGCGGTGGAGGGGCGCCGGTCACCCGATGACGACGTGACGGCGATGGAGAAGGTGACGCCCGCCGACGTGGACCGAGTCGCCAAGCAGGTCCTCGACCAGGACCACGCGATCGTCGCCGTCCTCACCCCGCAGCCTTCGGGGAAGCCGCTCGCGTCCAAGGGCTTCGGCGGGAAGGAGTCGTTCGCCCCGAAGAACCCCAAGGCGGTGACGCTGCCGCCGTGGGCCGAGCAGGCGCTCGCGCGCCTGGCGGTGCCGGCCTCGGTGGTCAACCCCGCGGTGACCAAGCTGCCCAACGGCCTCACGCTCATCGTCCAGCCCGAGTCGATCAGCGACACCGTCTCCCTCGTCGGCCAGGTCCGCAACGAGCCCGACCTGGAAACCCCCAACGGCCAGGAGGGCGCCGACCAGGTGCTGGACCAGCTCTTCTCCTTCGGCACCACCAGCCTCGACAGGCTGGCGTTCCAGAAGGCGCTCGACGACATCGGCGCCCAGGAGTCCGCCGGCACCGGCTTCTCGGTGACGGCGCTGGCGGACCACTTCGACCGCGCCGTCCAGCTCCTGGCGGATAACGAGCTCCACCCCGCGCTGCCCGAGCCGGCGTTCAAGATCATGCAGGCGCAGACCGCCCGCTCCGTCGCCGGCCTCCTGCAGAGCCCGTTCTACCTCTCGGGCCGCGCCCTCGACGCGGCGCTCTACCCGGCCGACGACCCGAGCCTGCGCGAGGCCACGCCCGCGACCGTCTCGGCGCTCACGCTCGCCGACGTGAAGGCGTACTACGCCAAGGTCTTCCGGCCCGACCTCACAACCATCGTGGTGATCGGCAAGGTCACGCCGGAGCAGGCCAAGGCCACGATCGAAAAGTACTTTGGCGGCTGGAAGGCGGAGGGGCCCAAGCCCGAGACGGTGCTGCCGGCGGTGCCGGCCAACCGGCCGTCCGCCACGGCGGTGCCCGACAGCAGCCGCGTGCAGGACAGCGTGACGCTCGCCGAAACGCTCGGCCTGGACCGCTCCAACCCCGACTACTACGCGCTCCAGCTCGGCAACCACGTGCTCGGCGGCGCCTTCTACGCGACGCGCCTGTACCGCGACCTGCGCGAGAAGGGCGGGCTGGTCTACTACGTCTCGTCCAGCTTCGACGTCGGGCAGAAGCGCTCCCTCTACGTCGTGCGCTACGGCTGCGACCCGCCCAACGTGAGCAAGGCCCAGGCGATCGTCGTGCGCGAGCTGAAGTCGATGGCCACGGCGGCGGTGACGCCGGTCGAGCTGCAGAAAGCCAAGGCGCTGGTGCTGCGCGAGATCCCGCTCTCCGAAGCGAGCGTGGACAGCATCGCCCGGGGGCTGATCGAGCGCTCCACCCACGACCTGCCGCTCGACGAGCCCACCCTCGCGGCGCACCGGTACCTGGCGCTCACGGCCCCGCAGGTCCAGGCCGCCTACGCCAAGTGGGTGCGCCCCGACGACCTCGTCCGCGTCACTCTGGGTCCGGAGCCGAAGTAGCGGGAGAGACAGGGGTTCGGGGTTCGGGGCTCGAGAAGACGTGGTCCGTGGTCCGTGGTCCGTGAAGGACACTACGTGAAAAGCAGGGCGTAGGGGTTACGGCGTGTAGCCGCGCTGCCGAGAGTGGGCCGGATGCTAGGCGCGCAAGCCGGTCGCACCGGAGTGGTGCCGGAGGCACCATGAGGATTCGAGCCGGCGCAGCGCAACGCCGGGCGAGACGCGGCTCCGCCGCGGCTCGCGGGGGGCTCGGGGGGTCTAGAGCGGCCGGGTGGGCGGTGGAGCGGCCGCGGGACCCCCCGCCCGGATAGTGGTCCGACGCCGGCAGCGCCCCGTTAGGTGCCGTAGAGGCGGTCGCCGAAGTCCCCCAGCCCCGGCAGGATGTACTTCCTCTCGTTCAGCCCCCGGTCGAGCGCCGCCGTGTAGATCTCCACCCCGGGTGAGGCCTCCTGCAGGCGCGCCACGCCCTCGGGGGCGGCGACGATCGACACCAGGCGCACCTGGCGGGCGCCCATCCCCTCGAGCCCGTCGACCGCCATCGCGGCGGAGCCGCCGGTGGCGAGCATCGGGTCGAGGAGGAAGACCACCGCCTCGCCCAGCCGCGGCGGCACCTTCTCGTAGTAGCGGCGGGCGACGGCGGTCGTTTCGTCGCGCTCGAGGCCGAAGTAGCCGACCTCGGCGGCGGGCACGAGGTCGAGGAACGCCTGCAGCATCCCGAGGCCGGCGCGCAGCACCGGCACCGCGACAACGCGGGCCGAAACCCGCCGCGCCGCGGCGGTCTCGAGCGGGGTCTCGACCGTGCCCGCCACCGTTGGGATGTCGCGCGTCGCCTCGGCGACGAGCAGGAGCGAGATGCGGTGCGCGAGGGTGCGGAACTCCTCGCAGTTCGTGGTGCGATCGCGCAGCCGGGCCATGATGTCGTGGAGCAGCGGGTGGTCGGCCACGTGGAGCGCCATCGTACGGCGACGATAGCACCTCGCCGCCGGGCGCGCACCGGCCGCGGCCGCGCCGGGAATGCTGCCAGGTGCGAGCGGGTAGTATCTAACTGGGGGGCGTTCGCGATGGACCATCACTCCGCCGGGGCAGCCGGCGCGCCGGCTGGCGACAGGACGCTGCTCGGCGTCGACCCGGTGTGCGGCATGCGGGTGTTCGAGAAGCCGGATGTCGTGTCGCGGCGGCACGGGGAGACCACCGTCTACTTCTGCTGCGCACGGTGCGCCACGAAGTTCGACGCCGACCCGGAGCGCTTCGTCGCTCACCCCGGCGCCCCGATGCGGCCCGCGGGCGCGGCCAAGCCGATGATGCCGACGATGCCCGCGATGCCGTCGATGCCCGGCGCGCCGCGCGGCAAGCTGCTCGGCGTCGACCCCGTGTGCGGGATGCAGGTGTTCGAGAAGCCCGGCGTGATCTCGCGCGTCCACCGGGGCGCCACCTACTTCTTCTGCAACCCGCGCTGCGCCGAACGGTTCGACGGCGACCCCGCGGCGATCCTCGCCGCGCCGGGCACGCACGGGATGCGGAAGGCGCCGATGCCCACCGCACCGGCTCACACGCACACGGCGGCGGCCGGCGCGGCCGAGTACGTCTGCCCGATGTGCCCGGAGGTCCACGAGACTGCGCCAGGCGCCTGCCCGTCGTGCGGCATGGCGCTCGAGCCCGACGCGCCGGTCGCGGCCTCACGCACCGAGTACGTGTGCCCGATGCACCCCGAGATCGTGCGGCCGGGGCCGGGAAGCTGCCCGATCTGCGGGATGGCGCTCGAGCCGCGCACCGTCGCGGTCGAGGAGGCGCCGAACCCGGAGCTCGTGGAGATGACGCGGCGGTTCTGGATCAGCGCGGCGCTTGCGCTGCCGCTCCTCCTGGTCGCGATGGGCGGGATGGTCCCCGCGCTCAGGCACGCCCTCGAAGCGCCGTGGCTGCCGTGGGCGCAGCTCGCGCTCGCCACGCCGGTGGTGCTGTGGGGCGGGTGGCCGTTCTTCGCCCGCGGCTGGCGCTCGATCGTGACCTGGCACCTGAACATGTTCACGCTGATCGCGATCGGGACCGGCGTCGCGTACGCCTACAGCGTCGTGGCGACCCTCGCGCCCGGCCTCTTCCCCGCCTCGTTCCGCGCGCACGGCCGCGTCGCGGTGTACTTCGAGGCGGCGGCGGTCATCGTCGCGCTCGTCCTCCTCGGCCAGGTGCTCGAGCTGCGCGCCCGCGCCCGCACCGGCCACGCGATCCGGGCGCTGCTCGGCCTCGCCCCCAAGACCGCGCGCCGGGTGCTCGCCGACGGGACCGAGGCCGACGTCCCGCTCGAGACCGTGCAGCCCGGCGACCGCCTGCGCGTGCGCCCCGGCGAGAAGGTGCCCGTGGACGGGGTCGTCGAGGAAGGGTCGTCGTCGGTGGACGAGTCGATGATCACCGGCGAGCCGATCCCGGTCGAGAAGTCGGCCGGGGTCAAGGTCACCGGCGCCACGGTCAACGGCACCGGGACGTTCGTGATGCGCGCCGAGCGCGTCGGCGCCGACACCATGCTCGCGCACATCGTGAAGATGGTCTCGGAGGCGCAGCGCTCGCGCGCGCCGATCCAGGGGCTCGCCGACAAGGTCGCGGCGGTGTTCGTGCCGGTCGTGGTCACGGCGGCGGCCGTCACGTTCGCCGCCTGGGCGCTGCTCGGGCCCGAGCCGCGTCTCGCGCACGCCCTCGTCAACGCCGTGGCGGTGCTGATCATCGCCTGCCCGTGCGCGCTCGGCCTGGCGACGCCGATGTCGATCATGGTCGGCGTCGGCCGCGGCGCGCGCGCCGGCGTGCTCATCCGCAACGCCGAGGCGCTCGAGGCGTTCGCCTCGGTGGACACGCTCGTGGTCGACAAGACCGGCACGCTCACCGTGGGGAAGCCGCGCCTCACCGACGTCGTGGGCGCGCCGGGCGTCGCCGAGGACGACCTGCTGCGCCTCGCGGCGAGCCTCGAGACGGGGTCCGAGCACCCGCTCGCGGCGGCGGTGCTCGCCGGCGCCGCGCAACGCGGCGTGACGCCGGCTCCGGCTGAGAACTTCCGTTCCCTGCCGGGGAAGGGCGTGACCGCGACGGTCTCGGGGCGGCCCGCCGCGCTCGGCAATGACAAGCTCCTCGCCGAGATCGGGCTCGACGCGGGCGGCTTGGCGGGACGGGCCGAGGCGCTCCGGGCCGAGGGACGCACGGTCGTGTTCGTGGCGACGGACGGCGAGGTCCAGGGAGTGCTCGGGGTGGCCGACGAGGTCAAGCCGACGACGGCGGCCGCGATCCGCGCCCTGCACGCGGCGGGCGTGCGCATCGTCATGCTCACCGGCGACTCGCGCACGGCGGCCGAAGCGGTCGCCGGGACGCTCGGCATCGACGAGGTCGAGGCCGAGGTCTCGCCGGAGGGCAAGGGGGCGGTCGTCAAGCGCCTGCAGGCGGAGGGCCGCAAGGTCGCGATGGCCGGCGACGGGATCAACGACGCGCCCGCGCTCGCCGCCGCCGACGTCGGCGTCGCGATGGGGACCGGCACCGACGTCGCGATGGAGTCGGCCGGGATCACCCTGGTCAAGGGCGACCTGATGGGCCTCGCCCGGGCCCGCACGCTGTCGCGCGCGACGATGCGCAACATCCGGCAGAACCTCGTCTGGGCGTTCGGCTACAACTCGGTCGGCGTGCCGGTCGCCGCCGGCGTGCTCTACCCGTTCTTCGGCCTCCTCCTCTCGCCGATGCTCGCCGCCGCCGCGATGAGCTTCTCCTCCGTCTCCGTGATCACGAACGCCCTGCGCCTGCGCAAGCTGAAGCTCTGAGGCCCATTCTTGGATTGCGCGATAGGAATACCCGTCACTGCGAGGAGCGAAGCGACGAAGCAGTCTCGTGGCCCGAGAGGGCGGCGGACACCGGGTTGGGGACGAGATCGCTTCCCCCACGCGTGCGCTGTGCGCCCGCTCGGGGCAGGCTCTATCCCGCCTGCGGCGGGACTTCTTTGCTCGCGATGACACGTGTTCCTCTACAAGGTGCGATGAATCGGCGTGAGCGTCTCGCGCTCGCCCGACACCGCACGGCCGTATGATCGGCCGCGAAAGGAGACTGTGCGCTCCACATCTTCGTCGACGCCGGCGCCGGGGTCGTGGCGCCCGTCGGCAGCGCCGGCATCCCTGGCCTTCGAGTCCGATCACATCGTCTGGAGTTGCGACATTGACGTTCGGCTTGCACATAGTGCAGACTCTTCTTGCTCTCCAGAGGCACGTGAGATGAGACGGATCCGACTGGTCTACGTCGCCGTAGTGGTCCTTGGCTGCAGCGCCGCCATCGCGGGCTCACCGGCAGGACCCAGGCTGGCCGACTACGTCGCGCCGGCGGGTTCTTCGTGGTGTGTCTTGCCGGCCGGGGGGGTGGCGGTGTTGGAGGGACGACTGGGTCCGGTGCGGACGTGGGACGCGACCGGTCGCCCGGCCGGCACGATCACGGTCGTCGACGCTCCGGTCGGGGGGAGCCCGATGCCGCCGGCGGCGTCGCGGACGCACATCGCGCTGCTCTGGCGAGGCGCCGACGACGGCCTCGTCGTTCAGCTCTACTCACTGGCAGGCGGACGTCGCATCCGCGAGCTGACGTTCCCCTCGTTTCCCGTGACCGTGACGCTGGGCCCCGGCGCCATCGTCATGGAACGGCTGTCTCTGGACGACCCGGCCCCGCTGCAGGTGTTCGATCTGACCGGGAGAGCTGTCGCGACCTACCCGCTGCCCGCCGATCTCGTCAGATCGCTGCAGCGCGAGACCGGCTCGGTGTGGCTCGCACACGTGCGGACGTTCTTCGCCGGCGCCGAGCTCTGGGGCGTGCCCGGCGGTCTCTACGAGCTCTGGCACCTCGGTAAGGCGCCGTCCCGGGTCGAAGTCGGCCCGAGCCAACGAGTCAGTGGCAACCACCTCACGGGCGAGACGGCCACACGCTGGTACGAGGAGCGCGGGGTCGCGCCGGGGCCAAGACGCGCGGCGGCGGTCTGGGAGCCCGCGGTCCGGCAGGCGAGCCCGAGCGGGAACACCGTGGCGTTTCTCCTCGAGGACCGCCCGGATGCCGAGGGAGGTCGCTGCAGGGTGGACGTCTGGTCGTTCCCAGGGCCAAAACCGGGACCGTCGGTTCGGATCCCGGGCCCGTGTCCCGACGCCGTGTACCAGGGCGTGAGCGGCCTCTGGCTCAGGCGACAAGGGAGGGTCGAGTGGTTTCCGTGGGCAACGGCTCGCCGATGAGCGGCACGCATCCTCTGCCGAGGCGGCCGGCGGCTCCGTCGATGACGACGATGCACGGCACGACAGGGCCTCAACACACGGCCGGTGGATGCTTCGGCGCGACGCGTTGGAGGAACGAACGCACGGGCCTGTCCCGTTGGGGGTGTTTCATGACCCGTCGAGCTCTTGCGCTGGTTGTGACCGCTGTGGCGGCCATCGCGGTCTCGATCCCGGCGGTCGGGCAGACCGCGAAGCCCCGCATCGACGATCCGGGGCTGACGTTCTCGACCACTCGACTTCTCAGCGATGGCTCCGGCGGGCTGGTGGGCTGGAACGACGAGAGCCGGACGCTCACCCACTGGAACGTCGACGGGGTGCTCGTCGCGACGTGCAAGCCGAAGTTTGGCCCGACCGGCAACGGATGGGCGAAGGTCGCCGCGCGGGACGACGAGGCGATCTTCGTGTTCTCGGACACGGTCGTCGGCAAGAGCGATGAACGGCGGTTGGCGGTGGTCGACATCGACCGCTGCGAGATCGCCGCGAACGGACCGTTCCCGATCGGCCACCCGGTCTACCTCGCGGCCGGACGGTACGACTGGCTGACCACGACGAGGCCCGTGGCGAAGGAACTCGATCGCTTCGTCTTCGTGGCGTTTGACGAAGAGGGCAGGACCACCGCGGCGTACGACGCCTACGATGCGATCGACGAGCTCGTCAAGAAGGGCAAGCTCGAGGCCCCGTTCGGCCCCCACCTCGCGGAGATGGCGGTCGCCGCCAACGAGGTGTGGATCCTGCCCAAGGCGAGGTACGTCTTGCTCCGGCCGCCGCAGGGCGGACTCCCGCTGCGCACGGTCGAGCCGCCCGAGTGTCTGGCGGCGAAGGGCACGGTCTTGACCGGCGAAGACGCGGCCAAGATGTTCCGCGACAAGATCCTGAAGCAGATCGCGCCTGACGACCGCAAGGAGTCCGAGGAACGGCTCAAGAAGGGGAGTCGGTTCACGGGTTTCGAGTTTTCGTTCGGCTCGGTCGTGGCGTACCGACGCTACCTGGCCATGACAGTGAACGACCCCCGGCTCAAGGGTCGAAGCCGACTCGACATCTGGGACATGGTGACGGAATCGCTCGTCGCCGTGCTGCCGTTCAACAGCTCGGACAGGCTCGTGGGGTTCTCCGACGAACGCGCGTGGGTGCTGGCCGAGGACCAATCGGTCAGGTCGATGGCCGTGCCGGAGCTCGTTGAGCCGCTGGCCGAACCCTGCAAGACGTACGCGAAGCTCCTGGAGACGACTCCACCGCCGGTGGCGTCCGCAGAGGCAACCGAGTCGAACTGATCGATCGAGATGGCGGGGCGACGCCAGCCGCCCGGCCCATCTCGCTCTCGCCTCCAAGAACACCAAAGGCCCTGAAACCGGTCGCTCACACGCCCCTCGAGAGGCTCGACGGCGCAGTATGATCGGGCGCGGAGGGGACCGCGTGCTCCACATCTTCGTCGACGCCGACGCCTGCCCGGTGAAGGGCGAGGTCTACCGGGTGGCCGCGCGGTACGACCTCGACGTCACGCTCGTCGCCGGCTCCTGGATGCGCCGGCCCGAGAACCCGAGGATCGCGCTCGAGGTCGTCGGAGAAGGGATCGACGTCGCCGACGACTGGATCGCCGCGCACGCCGGGGACGGCGACATCGTGGTCACGGCGGACATCCCGCTCGCGGCACGCTGCCTCGCCCGCGGCGCGATCGCCATCGGCTACGCGGGCCCGCCGTTCACCGCCGCCAACATCGGCGACGCCCTCGCCACGCGCGGCCTGCTCGCGGAGCTGCGCGACCTCGGCGAGATGACCGGCGGCCCGCCGCCGTTCACCAAGCGCGACCGCTCGTCCTTTTTGCAGCGCCTCGACGAGTCGATCAACGCCATCCGCCGCCGAGCAGCCGGAGAGGCCGGGGCTCGGGGTTCGGGGCTCGGGGTCCGCGAAGACTGAGAGAGCAGGGCCAAGGCGCGGAACAGCGTGGCCAGTGTTCCGTGGTCCGGTTTCCGCGCCGGCTGCGCCGGCCGCAGGCGGCACGGGCCCTCAAGCCCCTCTGAAATGAGAAGCTCCACGACAGGCAGGGCCTCCGAGCTTGCGGCCTGTAGCCGCGCCGCCGAGAGTGGGCCGGATGCAAGGCGGACGAGGCGGGAGGAGCGGAGCGTGCCTGGAAGGCACGTGAGCATCCGATCCGCCGAGTCCAACGCCGCAGACGGTCCGCTATCGGCGGCGCCTAGCGCACCTGGGCCGAATCGGGGTTCACCATCAGTGCCGACTCATCCACCGCTTCGAAGTCGCTGCCGTGGACCTGGTTCAACAGGTGCAGCTCGTCGTTGTTCCATCTTTCGTCGGGAGCGCCCGAGATGTACCAGTTCGAGCCGTTGTCGGCGACGAACATGCCGTAGACCTTGAGCGCCACCAGGATCACCTGCACGCTCCGCGGGAAGCCGGAGACGTCGAACCCCGCCTTGAGGCGAAAGCGCTGCCCCATCGGCGGGTATGCCGGGTTGCCGCTGCTCGAGGCCTGGTGGCGCGCCGGCCAGATGAACTCGTTGCGGGTGTGGACGACGGTGAAGCGCAGCGCGTGGCGGATCGCGCC
>JAKAFI010000080.1 GCA_021818005.1 Acidobacteriota bacterium
CGTCTCGTGGCCTCGAGGACGTAGCGGTGCGGGTCGACGCCGGCGAGCTTGGCGCTCTCAAACAGCGTGTAGAGGATCGCTGCGACCTCGGCGCCGAGCTTCGAGTGCGAGCCGTAGTGGTTCTTCCGTCCGACGACGACACCCCTGAGCGCGCGCTCGGCCGCGTTGTTGTCCAGCGGGATGCGGACATCATCGAGGAACCGCGTCAGCCCCGGCCACAGCTTCAGCATGTACGCGATCGCCTTGGCGAGCGAGCTTTCCGGCAGCGTCGCGGGCAGCAGGGCGTACGCCCAGTCGCGCAGCTCCTTGATGATCGGCCGCGAGCGCTCCTGGCGCAGGCGGACGTGCAGCGCCACCGCCTCGGCCTTGGCCTCCTCCGGCGCATCCCGCGGCAGGCGTGGGACCTCCCGCTCGATCGCGTAGAGCTCCCCGATCAGCTCGATCGCCCTCTGACACGCCTCGGGGTACGAGCTCTCGGCGTCCACGTATTTCCGGCGCACATGCGCCCAGCAGTGCACCGGCGTGATGCCGGGTGCGCCGCGCGCCACCGACTCGTACACCGACAGGCCATCCGACATCAGGATGCCGGCGTAGCCCTCGAGCACGGTTGCGGCCGCCTCCTTCGAGCGATGATTGCGAATCCAGTACGCCGCCACCTCGTCGCTCGCCACGCACCACGTCCACCAGTGGCGATGCGCGTCCCCTTCCAACATCCGCCAATGGGTCTCATCGGTGAAGATCACCTCGGACGCCAGGGCCTTCGCGCCGAGCGCCACGTAGCTCGGACGCAGGTGTCGCGCGAGTGCCATGATCTGGTCCCAAAGGGTTTGCGAGTCGATGTCCAGCCCCTTGCGACCCATCGCCCTGGCCTGGCGCTCCAGCGGCAGGTGGTCGAGGTACTTCGCCTCCGCCACATGGACGGCAAACTCCGGCGAGTACCGCCCGCCGGGCGTGAGCTTGAGCGGCCCCGGCGCCGTGACCACCGCCGCGTTGCACCGGCAGCGGTACTTCGCTCGCCGGTGCGTGACGACCTGGTAGGACGCCTCGATGACGGTGATCTCCTCACCGTCCTCCGTCTGCTCGCCCATCGGCTCGAGGTGCCCCTGGCAGACGGGGCAGATCCGCTCCTCTTCGCCAAGGGTGTGCATCTCGGTCGACACCGGCAGGAGCGGCTGGGCCTTCGGACCGTGCCCGCGGCGGGGCGCCGGGGCGGCGTCCGCCTCCGGGTCACCCGCGTGCGGGCGCTTCTCCGTCGACGGGGCGAAAACCTTCTTCTTGAGCGCCTCGAGCTGCTCCTTCACGAGGTCGAGCTCGAGCTGGGCGGGGACGGCCTCGCCGCGCAACGCGGCGATCTCGACCTTGAGCCTGGCGATCGTCGTCTGCTGGCTGATAACGGTCTTCTCGAGGAGGAGGGCGGCCTGCTGGAGGGTGTCAACGTCGCGGATCTGCTCCAGCCGTGGCACGAGGGATAGTCGCAATCTCTGTCGCCTTTGTCAAGCACTTCAAGCACAGCGCAGCAGGCGAAACGCGAACCTTGCCGACCAATGCGCTGCCCTCGAGGAACAGCTGTAACTCGGCCATCGTGAGCTCGATCGGTGGGTCACCCCACAGATGCGCGAAGCGGCCCTTCTCGAGGCGCTTGGCGTACAGGCACAAACCGGTGCCGTCCCACAGCAGGACCTTGGCGCGCTTGCGATTGGCGGCGACGAACAGGTAGCAGTCGCCCGAGAGCGGGTCGGCCTTGAGGTGGTCCTTGACGAGGCCATACAGGCCGTCGAACCCCTTGCGCATGTCGGCGGGCGCGCCGTACGCGAACACCCGCACGGACCTGGTCGAGCCGATCACCCGAGGACCTGCAGCAGCGAAGTCAGCAGCTCGGCATCCAGACCCTCGACGACGAAGCCGCGCGGGGTCACCAGGCGAAGCTCGCGGGACGCCGGCCCTGCGACCGGAGCACCCACCGGTCGCTCGGAAGGGACGATGGCGACGGCGTGGAAGTCGCCGTGGTAGCCGGCGCCATCCCGGATCCACCGAGACAGCGTGGGCTGGGCCAACCCGAGCCGCCGGGCGATCCCCCGGTGCGACTCGCCGTGCTCAATGCAGGCCCGAGCGTATGCGACGACACGCCGGCGCAGGCCTATCGAACCGTGCCACGCGTGGCTGCTTGCCGCGCCCTGCCGCTCCGCCTGCAACCCGTCGTGGAGCGCCTCGCCCTCGTCCTCGATCCGATCCTCGCTCCGATCGTCCCTCATGCCCCGAGTTTCACCGCTCGCTCCCGCCGAATCAAGACGGGGTAGGGCGAGGACTTACGCCAAGAGTGGGCCGTCTGCGTCGTTGCGCTCGTCGCTACGCTGCGCCTCTGCTCCCCTGCGCCGCCGCATGTCAGACGCGGGGCGGAGGGCTCACGGAGCGCAACCCTTCCGGCTTCACCGACTCAGATCTGCTACCGGTCTTCTATCGTGAGGCCTTCCCCACGTTGAGCTCAAGGACGCCGCCTGGCGACAAATAGCCAGAAACGCATGCTTCGGAAGAAGCCATCCCCAAGCCCGCCGCCCCCGCCGAACCAAACAGGGGATACCTGGTGCACACCGAATACTTGCCAGGGGCCAGGTTGAGGACTGTGGCCAATGAACCGGTCTCTGACGATGCGACTCGGAGGAGGCCCGCCGACGCCAACACGCCGAACGGGACCGCGCCGCCGTCATGAGCGAGCCAAAGGGACGGCCCGCTGACTTGGGTCGCTCCCGACCCAAGGTGGATGGTCATCGCGCCGGCCGCCTGGTCAACCGGCACGTTGATCGTCGTTCCCGCAAGCGGGTCAAGGGCGACCCGGAACAGGCGGGTCCCGAAGCCGGGTGAAACGACCAGCAGGCTCGCCCCAGCCGCCTGGTTCAACGATTCGATTCGAAATGCGCCGTCCACATCGGTTGTGCGCGGGATCATCATGGCCGACGTGCCGGGAACCAGATCGGAAAACGCATCCACCAACGCTCCCGCGACGGGTCCAAACGGTGAAACCACGTGCCCCTCGAGCACGGCCCGGGGTTTGATCGTCAGCACCAGCTCCTCTGGAACGGCCCCTTCATCGATCGTGAGCCGGCGGGTTTCACTGATCCCGCGCGGCGTCATCGCCTGGACTGTCGCCGCACCTACCGGGACCGATCGCAGTTCAAATTCACCTTCGTCGTCTGCCACCGCGGTGCTCTCGTGCAGATCATCGAGGTGGACGAAACGAACCCGCGCACCTGCGATCGATCCCCCATGCTCATCAACGACCTTCCCACGCAATGGCCGATCCGGGACGACGATATCGAGCGTTGCCACCCCACCGGGCGGAGCGGCGGCGATCTCCACCGGGTCGACTTCCTGCCTCGCTTTGTCTCCCTTGACCTGAACATCGACCCGCCACAACCCGGGCCCCGGCAGCGTGCATCTGAACCGCCCCTCCTCACGAGCAAAGCATACGACGTGACGGGCGTCGCCCTTCCCGCGGAACGAGACAACACCTTCGGTTGGGGTCTTGCCCAAGATTAACGTTCCTTCGACTTCGAGAACGGGAATCTTGACGAACTGGGTCCCCATTCCCTGCTCCACCGTCAGGGTTTCGTCGAGCCAACGCTGCTGCCGATGATCACCAACGGTCAGCTCGTACCTTCCGGGCGCGAGGCCGCCGAACTTCGCCTGGCCAGTCCGATCGGCCAACGTTTGACCCACCCGCGTAAGCTCCCGCCCTTGATGATCCTCTCTGGCCAGCAAGACCGCCCAGTACTCGCCAGACACGGCGCGCGGAGGATCCAGCACGACCGTCAATTCGACCGGCGACGCCAAGCGGATCGGA
This sequence comes from Acidobacteriota bacterium, assembly GCA_021818005.1. GTDB lineage: Bacteria > Acidobacteriota > Thermoanaerobaculia > Thermoanaerobaculales > Thermoanaerobaculaceae > RBG-13-68-16. The sequence continues at coordinate 3,839 of JAKAFI010000080.1, forward strand.
TTTGTGAGTTGCGCTTCCATTCCTTCGGAGACGTCAATCTGCGCAGGATCTGCCGCCACAAGACCTTGTGCATGGGCCGTCACGAGGTAACGCCCGGGTTGCACGGCGCCGGACTGGAAGAACCCACGCTCGTTCACCGCGATCACCTGCGTGAGGTCACGCCGCCGCGTCTCGTCAAGACGGGATTGTGGTGGCAAAGCCGCTTCTGCCTCGAGTTCGACCTGGCATGGGCCGCGCTGGGCGGGAGGAACAGCAAAGACAACCCATCCCGAGACCGAGCTGCCCTTTCGCAGGATGGTCGGTGGGAGCTTCGCCGTTCGGCCCGGCGTGACGGTTGTGTTCCAGAGGTACTTCGGCACGAACCCAGTTGAACCCAACCGCAGGTCGAAGAGTCCTGCCGGAACCACGCAGTGGAACGCCCCTTCGACCACCGGGCACTTGATCTCCGCTTCGGGCTCACCGGCGACCTGGCTGCCGTCAGACGACACCCCGGGCTTGAGACGGACGGCGAGTTGTCCCGGGAGTGGTTTCCCCTCCGCAGTCTCGACACGGCCCGCGACGAAACCGCTTGGGTACAGAACGAGTTCCGCCGATGCTCCCCCCGACGTATGCAGGATCTTGGTCCCGCACCAGAACCCCGGAGACCTTGCGGTAATCTCCCAGTCAGTTCCTTCTTCCAGGCGGAGCGTGGCAAAGCCCGGGACCTTCACCGCCTGGACACCCATCGGCTCCGCACCATGGCGGGCAGACGATGCACTCGGTGTTGCGAACAGTTGCGCCACAACAGGTGCGATGCCAGGCGGTGCCGCCAACCGGACCAAAACCTGGACCCGGGCGGCCGACGCTTCCAGCCACCCCCCCGACACGACAAAGATAGCGACGCCGACGAGGCGACCGACCGCGTGCCGGACCCTCACGCGTTCACCGATTGGCAGTACGCACCGGAGAGTCTGCAATTGCCGTCCCCGCCAACGCTGCAGCTCTCGTTGCCCAGACCACTAAGCCCCAGCTGGTAAAGCGTCATGCATTCCCAGACGACCGGCCCCGCACTCCCGTCGGCATGGACCACGGTCGACTGCACGCAGACGTAGCAAGAGCCAGTGTAGCCACCACCTCCACCTCCTCCACCGCAATACTCCGGCCAGATATCGCAATCCAACGGTGGGTTCTGCTCGTTCGGAGGGGCTTCCACCGCAGCGCAGGGAATGGAGACCAGCGTCGCGAACAAGGCAACGGCCGCGGCCAACGCCAACAACGAGTGTCTCAAAACTGGTTGACCTCTTTTTTCGTCACAATTATGCTACCTATGAGCGCAACTTCATGTCAAGTGCCGGGTCTGCTCTCGCCTGAACCCATGGCTAGCGTCCCGTTGTTGACTCGCTGGAGACGACCGTGGATACGGCTCGGAACGACGCCGCCGGCAGGACCGTGGTCCTTGGTCCGTGAGAGACAGCCCGTGAGTAGCAGGACGCAGGCGCACGGCGTGTAGCCGCGCTGCCGGCAAGACCGTGGTCCGTGGTCCGTGGTCCGTGGTCCGTGAAGAACGGTACGTGAGCGGCAGGGCGAAGGGGTTACGGCGTGCAGCCGCGCCGCCGAGAGTGGCGGATGCTAGGCGCGCGAGGAGGCCGGACCGGAGTGGTGCCGGAGGCACCATGAGGATTCGAGCCGACGAGCGCAACGACGCAGACGGTCCGCTATCGGCGGCGCACTAACCGCGGAGGGCTTCGACGGGGGTCATCCGCGCCGCCGAGAGCGACGGGAAGATCCCGGCGAACAGCCCGACCGCGACCGCGAACCCGATCCCGAGCGCGAGACCGAGCGGCGCGAGCGGCAGGCCGGCCTCGAACGAGCCGGAGAGCAAGCGGGTGATAACGACCCCGAGCCCGCAACCGAGCAACCCGCCGAGCGCCGACAGGCTCGTGGACTCGACCAGGAACTGCACCAGGATCGCGCGGTCCGAGGCGCCGATCGCCTTGCGCAGCCCGATCTCGTACAGGCGCTCGGCGAGCGAGATCTTGAGCACCGAATAGATGCCGACGCCGCCGACGAGCAGCGAGATGCCGGCGATCGCGGCCATGACGATCGTCCAGTTGCGCAGCATCTCCCGGATCCGCGCCTCGGCCTTGAAGATCTCGTCGGCGACGTTCTCGACGTGGAAGTCGCCGACGCCGTGGTGGGCGCGGCGGACCAGCCGCTCGGTCTCGGCCTGCACGGCCGAGAAGCGGTCCTCCTCGCTGCTCTTGACCATCAAAAGCGCGATGCGGTCGCCACCGCGCAGGTACGAGCGGAACGCGTCGAGCGGCACCAGCACGCCGTTCATCTCGCGCCGCGCCGAGCCCCCGTCGTTGACCTGGCTGTTGCCGATCCTGGACTCGACGCCGACGACCTCGAACACGGCGTCACCGAGACGGACCGGCCGCCCGATCGGGTCGTCGCTGCCGAACAGCGAGGTCGCCAGCTCGGCGCCGAGCACCGCGACGCGCCGCCGCGCCTGTTGGTCGCGGCCGTCGAAGAAGCGGCCCGCGCTGACCGTCCGGTTGCGCACGACCGCGTACGAGGGCGTGACGCCGTACACCCGCACGCGCCGCTCCTCGCCGCGGCCCTTGATCACGGTGTCGAGCGCCGACATCGCGGCCACCGCGTCGTAGTCGCCCCAGCGCGCGAGGTCGTTGACGTCGGACACGGCGAGCCCGCGCGAGAACTGCACCTTCTTGCGCTCGAGCGGCGTCTGCGGCGCCCGCTGCGAGACGAACATGACCCCGTCGTACCCGAGGCCCTTGATCCCCTCCCACACCATGACCTTGATCGCCTCGATCATCGTCACCATCACGACCACCGCGAGGGTGCCGAGGACGACGCCCACGAGGGTCAGGCCGGAGCGCATCTTGTGGCCCCAGATCTCGGCGAACGTCGTGCGGACCGCTTCCCAGAACGCCATCACTCGTACCTCAGGGCGACGACCGGGTCGAGCCGCGCCCCCCTCACGGCGGGGTAGAACCCCGCCACCAAACCGACCAACGCTGCGGCGACCACGGAGACCACCAGCATCGCCGGGGTGAGGGCGGCGGTCTGCCCGAGCAGCGCGGCGATCGCGTGCACGAACCCGATCCCGACGGCGAGGCCGCAGACCGCGCCGATCCCCGTGACCACCAGCATCTCGCACATGAACTGCACCGCGATGTGCCACCCCTTGGCGCCCAACGCCTTGCGCACGCCCACCTCGCGCATCCGCTCGGTGAACGAGGCGAGCAGGATGTTGGCGTTGACGATGACGCTCACGATCAGCGAGATCAGCCCGCAGATCATGAACGTGAGGTCGTACACCTTGCCCTGCTGGTCCATCTGCTGCAGGCGGTCGATGCGCGCGTAGACCTGGAAGTCCTCGGCGCCGTGCCGCGCGAGCAGCAGGCGCTTGACCGCCGGCACCGCCGTCTTCGCCGCCTCGCGGCTGGCCAGCCGCATCGAGATCTCGTCGATCGACCGCGCGCCGGCGCCGACCTGCCGGACCTGCAGCGAGGTCACCGGCACCACGATCAGCTCGTTCATCCAGTCGAGGGAGTTGTAGGTCTCCGCCTTGTTCCAGTAGAACTCGCGGTAGGTGAGCACGCCGACGACGCCGTAGAGCGTGTCGCCGAGCCTGATCGACCGCCCGATCGGGTCGTCGGAGCCGAAGTACTCGCGCGCCCGCGTCGCGCCGAGCACGCACACCGCGCTGCGGGCGGCGACGTCGTCGTCGGAGACGAAGCGGCCGCGCTCGACGAGGAGCTCGTGCAGCTCCCGGTAGCGCGGCGCGACGCCGGAGACCGTGTCGTTGCGGGTCAGGCGCGCGGAACGGACCTGCAGGTAGCGCTCGACCGTCGGCTCGACCAGGTCGAACCCCGGCACCGAGGCGCGCACCGCTTCGACGTCGTCCATCGTCAGGCCGAGGCTCGCCTTCTCGCGCGCCGAGGTGCGCACGTTCTCCAGCGGCTTCGACCACACCATGCACTTGAGCACCCCGCCCGACTCGGCGTAGAACTTCAGGCTCTGCTCGCGGCCGCCCGCCGTCAGCCCCATCGTGCCGATCACCGAGCCGACGCCGAGCACCACCCCGAGCGTCTGCAGCGCCGTCCGCCCGGCGTGCGCGCGCACCTCGGCGAAGCCGTCGGCCACGGCGGTGGCGAGGTTCACGCGGCGGCCCTCTCGCCGGTCTCGACGAGGCCGTCCACGATGCGCACGACCCGCCGGGCGTGCCGCGCCACCGCGGGGTCGTGGGTCACCAGGATCACCGTCTGCCCGGCGCGGTTGAGCTCGTCGAACAGCTCCATGACCTCGCCGCCGGTGTTCTGGTCGAGGTTCCCGGTCGGCTCGTCGGCGAGCAGCAGCGCCGGCCCGGTCACCAGGGCGCGGGCGACCGCGGCGCGCTGCCGCTGGCCGCCGGAGAGCTGGCTCGGGAGCGACCGCCCGCGCTCGCCGAGGCCGACGCGGGTGAGGATCTCCTTCGCCCGCGCCCGGCGCTCCTCGGCGGCGACGCCGCCGTAGAGCAGCGGCAGCTCGACGTTGCGCTGCACGCTCGCCCGCGGAAGCAGGTTGAATGCCTGGAAGACGAAGCCGATGAAGCGGTTGCGCAGCTCGGCCAGGCGTCCACGGGAGAGGTCGGCGACCTCCTCCCCGGCGAGGAGGTAGCTCCCCCGGGTGGGCGTGTCGAGGCAGCCGAGGATGTGCATGAGCGTGGACTTCCCCGAACCCGACGGGCCCATGACCGCGACGTACTCGCCGCGCCCGACCTCGAGGTCGATGCCGCGCAACGCGTGCACGGCCGCGTCGCCGGCGTCGTAGGTCTTCCACACCCCCGCAAGCTTGAGCAGCGGCTCGCTCACGACCGGTCCTCCTTCTTCTTCGGCTTGGTCGGATCCTCGAGCGCGACCTGCTCCCCGGCGACGAGGCCCGAGGTGATCTGGACCTTGGCCAGGGAAGCGATCCCGGTCTCGACCTTGCGCTCATCGAAGCGTTGCTTCCACGCCTCGCGAGCGTCGGCGGGCGCCTTGGGTTGGGCCGTCGCGTCGATCGCCTTGCGCACGTAGACGACCTCGCCGTCCTCGCGCTCGAACACCGCCTCCACGGGGACCGCCAGCACCTTCGCCGCGCGGTCGCCCTTGATCGAGACGTTCGCCGTCATGCCGGTGCGCAGCTCCTTCCCCTGGGCGTCGAGAGAGATCTCGACGTCGAACACCTTGACCTGGTCGGCCAAGCGCGCCGCGGGCGCGATGCGCGAGACCTTGCCGGGGAAGCGCACCTTCGGGTAGGCGTCGAGCGTGACCGTCACCGGCGCTCCGAGACGCACCTTGCCGATGTCGACCTCGTTGACGCCCGCCTTGACCAGCATCGTCGCGAGGTCGGCGACGGTGGCGATCACCGTCCCGGCGTTGAACGACCCGGCGCCGGTGACCGCCTCGCCGAGCTCGACCGGGCGGGTGATCACGACGCCGTCCATCGGCGCCGCGATGTTGATCCGCTGGTCGGCGGTCGCGCTCACGGGCACGCCCGACGAGGTCATGATCGCCGCCTTCTCCCGCGCCGCCGCGAGCTCTTCGCGCGCGGACTTGTAGCGCGTTTCCGCGGTGCGGTGCGCCTCCTCCGAGATCAACCCGTCCTTGAGGAGCGCGTCCTTGGCCCGGAAGTCCTGGTCGGCGTCGGTGAAGTCGATCTCCGCCTGGTTGACGCCGCGGCGCACCCCGGCGAGCGTCTGCGCCTGGTTGACGTCGGGCTCGATCGCGGCGATGAGCTGCCCCTTCTTGACCACGTCGCCCTCGCGGACCGGTAGTTCGACGACCTTGCCCGAGAGCGCCGACTTGACGTCGACCTTGACCTCGGGCTCCACGGTGCCGACCTCCAGCACCTCGACCTGGACGTCGGCGAGCGCGGCCTTGCCCAGCGGGGTGTCGTCCTTGACCGGATCCGCGGTCCTCGCGCGCGCCGCGAGCGCCACCGCCGTCCCCACCACCACCACGCCGACAGCCGCACCGATGACCCAACGCCTGCGCTTCACCGTCATGACGACCTCCATCTGTGACAACCTGACTACGCAACGGGAGGTCTCAGGGTTCTCGGGAGGCGCGGCAGCCGCCCGGTGCTACCCCCGGGGCTGGAAGCGGTCGAGCCGAACCTGGTTGAGGGCGGCGAGCGCGCGGCCGAGCGACTCGTCCGGCACGAGGAAGTGGTCGGTGTCGTGGCTCGAGAGCACCATCACGGGGATGCCCACGTCGGCCAGCGCCCGGCTCACGACCGCGAGCAGGCCGACGGTGGTCAGCGCGAACGTCGCCTCCAGCGTGAGCGCCCGCCACCCTCGCACGACGCGTTCGACGAGGCCCCCCTGCGCCTCGACCACGTCCTCGGGCGCGAGTAGGCTGATCTCGTCGTGGTCCACGATTAGCGCGACCGGCGCGCCGCCGGCGGGCGGCGGCGGCCACGGGTCGGGCACCGCAAGCAGCCGGGCGATCGCGTAGCGCTGCGGCCACAGCCGCACGCCGACCGCGGCCCGGGCTGGAGTTGCCATCTTCTCCTCGCTGCGGGCCGCCGTCAGAAGGCGTCGAGGATGTAGTAGAGCGGGTTCTGCCGCTCGCCGTCCTTCCACACCTCGTAGTGCAGGTGCGGCCCGGTCGTGCGCCCCGACATCCCCACCTTGCCGATCGCCTCACCGCGGGTCACGTGCTCGCCCTCCTTGACCAGGAAGCGGTCGAGGTGGCCGTACATCGTGGTGTAGCCGTAGCCGTGGTTGATCTTCAGCAGCCGTCCGTACCCGGCGTCGCGGTCCGCGTAGACCACGACGCCGTCGGCGGGAGCGGTGACCACGGTGCCGTACGCGACCGAGATGTCGAGGCCCTCGTGGAACGCTGGCTTGTGGGTGATCGGGTCCATGCGCGGGCCGTACCCGTCGGTGATCACGCCGGCGACCGGCGTCAGCACCGGCGTGTGGGCGAGCAGCATCGCCTGGTCGGAGAGCCGCTGCTCCACCTTGGCGAGCTCCTGGTCGAGCCGGTCCTGGCGCTGCAGCAGCGAGCTGGGCTCGGCACCGAGCTTGGTGAGCGGTCCGCCGCTGCCGACCACGCCGGTGCTCACCGGGGAGGAGTCGGAGAAGAGGTTGGCGACGCCGGCGGCGATCGCCAGCGCCTTC
>JAKAFI010000081.1 GCA_021818005.1 Acidobacteriota bacterium
CCGCGAGCCCGGTGCTCACCGTGTAGAGCGAGCCGGGGTCGATGTATGCGAGGTGAAGCGTCATGCGGTCCCCCCTTGGCCGGCGCGCGCCCGGGCGCTCATCCGACGATGCCGAACCCGACGGCCGTGCCCCGGCGCTCGAGCACGAACCGCCCCAGCCCGGCCATGCGCTCGAACGACTCGAGCACGACCGGGTGTTCGGCCGAGAGGCGGACGGTGCCGAGCTGCATCGCCGCCAGCGGCTCGTGACCGGGGAGCGGATCGAGCGTCGCCGTGTCGAGACGGTCGGCGATCTCGGCCACCCGGACGGTCACGACCTGCGTCGCGCAGCGCAGCGCCAGGACGTCGCCGGGCGCCAGCGGTTGCTCCGCCAGCCAGAACACGCGCCCGCTCGGGGTCGCGGTGACCAGCGGAGGATCGTCGGGCGCGGCGAGGACGTCGCCGCGAACCGGCTGCGGGCCGTCCAGCACCAGGCCCACCGCCTCGCCGGTCTGGGCCGGGGCGTGGTCCTCGGGGAAGCGGCGCACCGCCCGCACCTTCACCGCGGCGCCGGCCGGCCACGCCGACAGCACGTCGCCCTCCGCCACCGAGCCCGAGAGGACGCGCCCGAAGACCGTGACCGGACCGCCGTTGCGCATCACCCCCTGGACCGGGAAGCGGAGCGCGTCCTCGGGCGGCACCGCGGGCTCCAACTCGCCGATCGCCTCGATCACGGAGGGCCCGTCGTACCACGGCATCGCCGGCGAGCGCTGCACCACGTTGTCGCCGTCCCTGGCCGCCACCGGGATGACCGCCGCGGCCTGCAGGCCGAGCGTGCGCAGCTCCTCGACGGCGGTGCGCTCGAGCGCCCGGAACGCGGCCTCGCGCCGGCCCAGCGTGTCCATCTTGTTCACCGCGACGATGACGTTGCGGATCCCCAGCATCGCGAGCAGGAGCGCGTGCCGCCGCGTCTGCACCTGCACCCCCTCGTCGCCGGCGAGGACGAGCACGGCGGCGTCGGCGCGGGTGGCGCCCGAGAGCATGTTCTGGATCAGCTCCTGGTGGCCGGGCACGTCGATGAAGACGAGGCGGCAGACGGGGGTGTCGAGGAACGTCTGCGCCGTGTCGATCGTCATCTCGCGCTCGCGCTCCTCCTGCAGTTGGTCGGTCACGAACGCCCAGTTGCCGGCGACCGAGGCGTCCACCGCGGCGGTCCCCGGCAGCGCCGACATCTCGTGGCGGATGCGGCCGATCAGGGTGGACTTGCCGTGGTCCACGTGGCCGACCATCGCGATGCGGAGCAGCGGCTTGTCGTCCGCGCTCGTCGCCAGCGGGCTCACATGTACCCCAGCGAGCGCAGCTTCTGCATCGTGAAGGCGCTCTCCTTGTCCTGCGCCCGCCCGGCGCGTTCCGAATCGCGCGAGCTCTCGAGCTCCGCGACGATCTCGTCCACGGTCGCCGCGGTCGACGCGACCGGGGCGCAGCACGGCGCGCAGCCGATGCTGCGGAAGCGCCGGCCGTCCCTCGCGAGGTAGAGCGGGTTGACGGGGATCCCCTCGCGCCGCACGTAGCGCCAGATGTCGAGCTCGGTCATGTGCAGCAACGGGTGGATGCGATCGTGCGCCGCCTCCTCGGCGGTGGCGTACAGGTCCCACAGCTCGGGCGGCTGGGCGCCGACGTTCCAGGTGAAGTCCTGCGCCCGCGGGGAGAAGTACCGCTCTTTGGCGCGCACGCCGTGCTCGTCGCGGCGGATGCCGAGCAGCAGCGCCTCGAACCCCATTCCGGCGATCGCCCGCTTCAGGGCAACGGTCTTCAATGCGTTGCAACAGGCGAACTTGTCGCCCTTCGTGGGGCCCATCCCCGCGGCGAGGGCCTCCTCGTTGCGGGCGATGCGCAGGTCGAGCCCCCACTCCCGCGTGAGGCGGTCGCGAAACGCATAGATCTCCGGGAACTTGTAGGACGTGTCGATGTGCACGACCGGGAACGGAACGCTCCCGAAGAACGCCTTGCGGACCATCCACAGCAGCGCCGTCGAGTCCTTCCCCATCGACCACAGCACCGCCACCTTCGCGTAGCGGGCGTACGCCTCGCGGATCACGTAGATGCTCTCGCTCTCCATGCGTGAGAGAACGTCCAAGGTCGACCCCCGGGCGCGGATGATACCAGATCTCGCCGGCGGCGGAGGTGCGCTCGCGGACGCGGCCGCGTATCCTGTCGCCTTCGGGAGGGCGGGGATGGTCCGCGTCACCGAGTTCGGCGAGGTGGTGCGCTTCGACGTCGCGCGCAACATCCTCGGGCGGGGGCGGTACTGGACGACGTGCTACCTCGTCGGCGGCACGCTGATCGACAGCGGCTGCGCCCACGCGGCCGCCGAGTTCGTGCGGGCGCTCGGCGGCCGCGAGGTGAGGCTGGTGCTGCACACGCACCGCCACGAGGACCACATCGGCGGCACCGGCGCCGTGCGCCGCGCCCACCCCGCGGTCGAGATCGCGGCCCACCCCGAGACCGTGGCGGTCCTCGCCGACCCGCGGTTGCAAGCGCTGCACCCGTACCGACGGGTGATGTGGGGTTGGCCCGAGCCGGTCCCCGCGCGGGCGCTGGCGGCCGGCGAGGTCGTCGAGGCGCCGCCGTTCCGCTTCGCGGCGGTGCCCACGCCCGGCCACTCGAGCGACCACCTCTGTTTCTTCGAGCCGGAGCGCGGCTGGTTGTTCAGCGGCGACCTGTACGTCGGCGGCCGCGACCGCGCCCTGATCGCCGACGCGGATGCGTGGGCGATCGTGGCGTCGCTGCGCCGCGTGGCGGAGCTGCCGATCGCCCGCCTGTTCCCGGGATCGGCCCGGGTGCCCGACGACGCGGCCGCGGCGCTCGCGGCGAAGATCGGGTACTACGAGGAGCTGGGCGAGCGCATCGTGGCGATGCACCGGGCCGGCCGCTCGGTCGGTGCGATCGCACGTTCTCTGTGCGGCCCGCCGATGCAGATCGAGCTCGTCACGCTCGGGCACTTCTCGCGCCGTGGGCTCGTCCGCTCGTTCCTGCGCGGGGCGTGAACGGGGGCGTCCGTCCGACAGAGGCCACACGGACCTGGAGAACCGGGATGACCGTACGGATCGACCACCTGTGCAACCATCCGGAGCACATCCCGCTCGTCGCCACCTGGATCTACGGCGAGTTCTGGGCCGGCAAGCCGGGGACCAGCGTCGAGACGTTCGCGGCGCTCCTGCGGGACGCGCGTGACCCCGACCGTATCCCCCTCTCGCTGCTGGCCCTCGACGACGGGCGCCCGGCCGGAACCGTCAACCTCATCCACAGCGACAGCCCGAGCCGGCCGCACCTCCACCCGTGGCTCGCGGCGCTGTACGTCGTCCCGGAGCTGCGTTCCCGGGGGATCGGCCAGGCCCTCGTCCGCGCTCTGCTCGCCGAGGCGCGCCGGCTGCGGGTGCCCGAGTTGTTCCTCGGGACCGACATCCCCGGCTACTACGAGCGTTTCGGCGCCACGGTCGCGGAACGGGTCAGCGACACCCTCGTCGTCATGCGGATCGTGCCGCCGGAGTAGGGGCCGGCGTCCCCGAACTCGGTGCGGCCGTGGCGGCCGCCCTCGCCGGCGGCGCCGGCGGGCGCGTCGTGGGCGGGGGTAAGCTGTTGCCATGGACTCGCAGCCGACCGACCCCAGGGTCTACATGGCCGCCGAGCGGACGTTCCTCGCCTGGATGCGGACGGGCCTGGCGCTGATGGGGTTCGGGTTCGTCGTCGCCCGCTTCGGCCTCTTCCTCGGTGAGCTGGCCTCGATCGGCGCGTCCCGGCGCCAGGGGGAAGGGTTCTCGCTCCCGATCGGGGTCGCGCTGATCTGCGTCGGCATCGTGGTGATCGTCGTCTCGGCGCTGCGTCACCGCGCTCACGTGAGCGCGATCGCGGCCGGAGGCGCTGCGCCCAGGTTCAGCGCCGGCTTCGGTTTGGCCGTCGCCGGCGTCCTGGCTCTGATCGGGCTCGCCATGGCGATCTACCTGGCGACGATCTGACGGCGCGGCGGCCGGGAGGGGGAGCCGGGGCGTGTATCCTTACGCCATGAACTTCGAGGGACGAGTCGCGTTCATCACCGGCGCCTCGCGCGGCGTCGGGCGCTGCCTCGCGCTCGCGCTGGCGCGCGCCGGCGCCGACATCGTGGTGGCGGCCAAGACGGTCGAGCCGAACCCCAAGCTGCCGGGCACGATCCACACCGTCGCGGCGGAGGTCGAGGCTCTCGGGCGGCGGGCGCTGCCGGTGCAGGTCGACATCCGCGACGAGAACGCGGTCGCGGCCGCGGTGAAGGCCGCGCTCGAGCGCTTCGGCCGCATCGACTTCCTCGTCAACAACGCCGGCGCGCTGTTCTGGCAGCCGGTCGTCGACACGCCGATGGCGCGCTTCGACCGCGTCATCGGGGTCAACGTCCGCGGCGCCTTCGCCTGCACGCACGAGGTGCTGCCGGCGATGCTCGCGCAGGGGTACGGGCACATCCTGATGATGTCGCCGCCGGTGGACCCGTCCGCGGCGGCGGGCAAGGTCGCGTACGCGGTGAGCAAGTTCGGCATGACACTGATCGCGCACGGCCTCGCCGGCGAGGTGGCCGACCGCAACGTCGCCTGCAACGCGCTCTGGCCGGCGACGCTGATCGAGAGCTACGCGACGATCAACTTCGCCCTCGGCGACGCCAAGGTGTGGCGCAAGCCCGAGATCATCGCCGACGCCGCGCTCGCGATCTTCGCCAAGGAGCCGCGGAGCTTCACCGGGCACGCGCTGATCGACGAGGAGGTCCTGCGCGGCGAGGGGGTGACCGACTTCACGCGCTACCGCTGCGACCCGGCGCACGAGCCGCCGCACGTCGGCTTCGACTTCCGCTTCAACGCGGGCTGAGACGGGCCGAAAGGTCGGGTTCGCGATGGACGGCGAGGAACGCACGGCCGCCGCCGCGGGCGGGACGACGAGGGCTCGGGCCTGGGTGCTGGCGAGCCGGCCGAAGACGCTGCCCGCTGCCGCGGCGCCGGTGGTGGTCGGGACGGCCACGGCGTGCGCGGCGCACGCGTTCAGGCCGGGGCCAGCGCTGGCGGCGCTCGCGGGCGCGCTGCTCATCCAGATCGGCGCCAACCTCGCCAACGACGTCTTCGACTTCCACCGCGGCGCCGACACCGGCGAGCGCGTCGGTCCGCTGCGCGTGACCCAGGCCGGGCTCCTCGAACCGGCGGCCGTGCTGCGGGGGATGTGGGCCGCGTTCGCCCTCGCCGCCGTCGCCGGCGCCTACCTGATCACGGTCGCCGGCTGGACGGTGGCGGTGATCGGCGTGCTGGCGATCGCCTCGGCGATCGCATACACGGCCGGCCCGTTCCCGCTCGGCTACCACGGACTCGGCGAGCCGTTCGTGTTCGTCTTCTTCGGCCTCGTCGCCGTCGGCGGCACCCACTTCGTCCAGGCGCGTTCGCTCGCCGCCGCGGCCGTGTGGGCCGGTGTGCCGATGGGGCTGCTCGCGGCCGCGATCCTGGTCGTCAACAACCTGCGCGACATCGCCACCGACCGCGCCGCCGGCAAGCGGACGCTGGCCGTGCGCCTCGGCGAGCGCGGGGCGCGGGCGGAGTACGTGGCGCTGCTGCTGGCCGCGTTCGCCACGCCAGTGACGGCGGTGGCGGCGCGCGCGGCGCCGCCGTCGCTGCTGCTGGTTCTCGCCGCGTGGCCATTCGCCGCGGCTCCGCTCCGCCGCATCCTCCGCCAGCGAGGCGCGGCGCTCAACGACGCCCTGGCCGAGACCGCGAGGCTGGAACTCCTCTTCGCCGCCCTCTATGCCGTCGGCGTGGCCGTCGCAAGGTGAAGGGCGGCCGCCAGGGCCGCCCTTGCACCGGATCACTCAGCTCCGGCCAGCCGCCGTTGCCGCCGGCCTGGTCCCCGCCTCCTAGTAGCGATGCGGCCGTCCGCAACGGGAATGCGACGGTCGCAGCGGCGACGTGGCGGCGGTGATCGAACTCGCCGAAGCTGGTCCCACGTTGCTGATGTCGAGCTTCCACCACACGCCGTTGGGGCCGTAATAGTTCATCAGCGCGGTCGCGAGGTCCTGATCGTACTGCTTGTTCCAAGTCGAGATGTCGGGTGTCAGACCGGACGTGGCCGACCCGACGAGCGAGGCGTTGAGGAGGGTCGCGTGGCACGACAGCGCGCACGAGTTCGGCATCCCGCCCTGCGCCTGGTACTTGAGCGTCTTCTGCGGTGGGATCGCCTCGAACGTGTGGCCGTGCAGCGCCAGCGCGGCATCCGGCCCCTGCGTCTTCGCCATGTGGCACTTGGTGCAGCGCGACAAGCCCATCGTCCGCTCGGGGGCGAACGGATGATTGGTGTGAGCCGACACGATGTTCCCGATCGTGGCGCGGTTGTCGGCGAAATCGGCGACCATCTGCGGTGTGATGTTGGTGAAATCGGCGCTCGTGCCACCGCCGTGCGTCGCGTGGCATGAGAGGCAGAGGGTGTCGTCGTTCACGTGCGTGGTGATGGCCACGCCGGCGGTCGTCACCGAGTCGAGAACCTGGGCGGGGTTCGTCGTGGTGGACATCGGATCGTGGCAGTCCGTGCAGCGCACCGGGTGGAACTGGAACGTCGGCTTGGAGGACTTGTAGAACTCGGGGTACTGGCTGGTGTCCTCCCCCGTCTTGCCATCCGGCCACCAGACCTCGGCGTCGGTGATGAACCCCGCCAGCGCCTCGCCGGGGACGAAGCTCTGCTGCGTCGTTTCGTCGTACGGCCAACCGATGACCCCCGTCGGCGTCGAGGCGACCACCGAATGGCAGCGCCCGCACACATCGTTGGCGCCCTGGGTGTCGAGCTTGTCGGGGTTGACGATCTTGCTGGGATCGCCGCCGGCCATCACGTGTTGGCCGCCGGGTCCGTGGCACGATTCGCAGCCGATGTTCATGATCTGGACCGTGCCGTCGCCAGCGTAATCGAAGTATCCGGGGTCATCGGCGTTGTACAGCGTCGCAATGTACGGCTTCGTGACCCATTCGCCGCGCGCGTTCTGCGAGATGCTGCGGATCCCGGTGGCGTGGCAGCCAACGCAGTTCTGGTCGTGGCTCTCACAGTTGGCGACCACGTCCGCCGTGGTCGCCGAGGTTGTGAACCTCGGCTGGTTGTTGCCGTCATAGTACGACTCGGGTGAGTACGCCTGCCAACCGGTGTCGGACGCCCAGAAGAGCGGCGAGGAGTAGACGGCGGCGGTCATTCCGGTGGGCGAGTCCGACACCGGGATGCGGACCGCGAAGAGCTGTTCCCACACGCCGGAAGCGAAACGCCACTGCTTCACCGCGATGACCGGCAGGTCGAGTGACCCGATCGTGATCGTGTAGGTGCCGTTCTTTACCGAGAGTTTGGGGGCGTTCGGCTTGTACTGGTCGAACGGGGACGAGATGGTGTTGAAGTCGAGCCCTTGCATGAAGTCGTCGGTCGTCTTGCCGAGCGAGCTCGCCAGCACGCCCTTGCCCTGGACCAGCGTCCACTCGGTCATCGGGCGGATGTACGCGGCAGCGTGTTGGGTCGCGTGCCAGGACGTTTCGTCCGGCCCGGGACCGCCAGGCCGGTGGCATGCGAGGCAGTACTCGCTGCCGATATAAAGCGGCCCACTGACGGCCTGGGCGCCGTACGCTGCGGTGAGCCGGGCGCGTAGGCTGTTGATGTCCACCGCCATCGGCTTGGTCGACGGCGGCGATAGGTGCGAGCGCACCAAATGGCTGTTACCGACGGCGACGTTTGCGAGCCCCAGCGCCACTGCAACGATCACCAGCTTCCGGACCATTTCAGCCCCCCCCTGGGCGGATCTCGCGCTCAGGCGATCACACGACCTGTTGGTTGCCGATGCATCCATTCGCCGGGCCCTAGGTGGAATCCACGGGGGGCCGGTGACGTGCTGCGACAATATACTGACATTGCGTTTGATTTGCAACGCCTCTCCAATGGGCGCCGGTTCTCGACGTATCTGATTGATTGAAATGTACTTAGCTACGGTATTCTGGGCTGCCCGTGAGCACCCCGTGGTAGCCTCGACGCGAAAACGACGCAGCGCTTGAGTGCCGGCTTCCCGGCAGCCGACGTGGGAAAGGGTTCAAGTCCGTGTTGCGAAGTGTCGCGAGCACCTACCGGGCGGCGTTCTCCGGGCTGCCGCGCGCGGTCTGGGTCCAGGGGCTCGCGGCGCTCGTCAACCGTAGCGGCACCATGGTGCTGCCGTTCATGAGCCTGTACCTCACCACGAAGCTCGGCTTCTCGGTGATCGCGGCGGGGCAGGTGCTCAGCGTCTACGGTGTCGGCTCGATCGCGGGGTCGTGGCTCGGCGGCGCGCTCTCCGATCGCGTCGGCCCGGTGCGGGTGCAGGTCGCGAGCCTGGCCGCCACCGGGGCCGGGTTCCTCGTCCTCTCGCGCCTCAGCGGGCGTCTCGCCGTCACGCTCGCGGTGTTCGGGCTCGCCCTCGTCGCCGAGTGCTTCCGGCCGGCGCTGTTCACCGCGATCGCGCGCGGCAGCGAGGCGGCGGTGCGGACCCGTTCGTTCGCGCTCGTCCGTCTCGCCATCAACCTCGGGATGTCGTTCGGGCCGGCGATCGGGGGAGTGCTGGCCGTGCACCACTACGGGTGGCTCTTCGTCGCCGATGCGGCGACGTGCTGGGCCGCGGCGCTCGTGCTCGGTCTGGCGGCGCCCGCGACGGGTGACGCCCCACGCGAGGCGCGAACGGGGCCCGGCGACGTTCGCTCGCCGTGGAGGGACGGCCCGTACCTCGCGTTCCTCGCGGTGATGGTGGGGTTGGGAACGGTGTTCTTCCAGATCTCGAGCACGATGCCGCTGTACTTCCGCCAGCACTACCACCTGGCCGAGGACTCGATCGGGCTGCTGCTCGCGATCAACACCGTCATCATCGTCGCCGTGGAGATGGTCCTGCTGCGCGCCCTCGAGCACCGCGACCACCTGGTGCTGGCCGGTCTCGGGTGCCTGCTCGTGTGCGCCGGCTTCGGCCTGCTGCCGCTGGGCTCGAGCCCGGCGTTCGCCGCGCTCAGCGTGGTGGTGTGGACGGCCGGCGAGATGCTGTCGCTGCCGTTCACCAACTCGGTGGCGGCGAGCCGCGCGCCGGCGGCGGCCAGTGGGCGGTACATGGGCGCCTACTCCCTCGCGTTTTCCTTCTCGTTCGTGCTCGCCCCGGCGATCGGGACGGCCGTCTACGAGGGGCTGGGCCCCACCGCGCTGTGGTTCGGCGTCGCGGCGACCGGCGTCGTCCTCTGGGCCGCGTGCGTCCGCCTCGCGCGCTGGTTCCGCCCGGCGCCGGGCGCCGTGGCCGCGGCGGCCGGACCCCGGTACGATGGCGAGGAATGAACGGCCGAGCGAACGGCTTTTCTCGGTCGGTACGGCCCGGCGCGGCAACCGGCCGGATCGGTGAGCCGCAGTCTGGGCGCGCTCCAGGGTGACCTGCGGCAGCGTCCGCCGCGGAAGGGAAACGGACATGTTCAAGAGGTTGCTCGCAACCGACTGTGACGTCGCCGCGCTGGTGCTGCGGCTGGGCCTGGGGATCGTCATGTTTCCCCACGGCGCCCAGAAGGTGCTCGGGTGGTTCGGCGGCTACGGCCTCGCCGGCACCTGGGGGTTCATGACGGGGCAGCTGCACATCCCCGCGGTCTTCGCCGCCCTCGCGATCACCGCCGAGTTCGCCGGGTCGCTGGGCCTGATCGTCGGGCTGCTCGGCCGCGTCGCCGCGTTCGGGATCGGCGTCGAGATGGCGGTCGCGGCGTTCGTCGGCGGTCACGTGGCGAACGGGTTCTTCATGAACTGGTCGGGACACCAGGCGGGCGAGGGGTTCGAGTACCACATCCTGGTGGTCGTGATCGCGCTCGCCGTGATGATCAAGGGGAGCGGGGCGCTCTCGCTCGACCGGCTGCTCGCCGGTAAGGCGCGTTGAGCCCGACCGGCCGCCCCGCCCCGACGCCGGGCAGCGAGCGGCTGATCGGCGTGATCTCCGACACCCACGGCCTGCTCCGCCCGGAGGCGGTTGCGGCGCTTGCCGGCTGCGACCTGATCGTGCACGCCGGCGACGTCGGCTCGCCCTCCGTCCTCGCGGGGTTGCGCCGCGTCGCGCCGGTGCTGGCGGTGCGGGGCAACGTCGACATCGAGTCATGGGCGCGCGACCTCCCCGAGACCGAGGTTGCCCGGGTCGGGGACGTCAGCGTGTACGTGCTGCACGACCTCGCGCGCCTCGACCTCGACCCGGCCGCGGCCGGCTTCGCCGCGGTCGTCAGCGGGCACTCGCACGTTCCCGCCATTGAGGAACGGGGTGGGGTCCTCTACCTGAACCCGGGCAGCGCCGGGCCGCGACGCTTCTCGCTGCCGGTCTCGCTGGCCCGCCTGCGGGTCGGCGACGGGGCGGTCGCCGCCGAGCTCGTCACCCTCGAGCCGTAGCCGGTAGGAGGGGTCCGCCGCCGGTGCAACCGGACGCGAGGCGGGCGCGTATGCTGCGGCAGGAGTACGTTTGTCCAGACGGGGAGGGACTGGCGATGATGAGACGCGTCGGGATGTTCACCCTAGGGTTGCTGTTCGGCGCCGCGGCGTTGGCCGCCGCGGAGGCGCCGAAGACAGCGGACAAGGCGTGCGGGCCGGAGGCGGCCAAGCAGGAGGCGCCGGCGGTCCCGAAGCCGGAGCAATCCGTCACCGAGCACACGATCACGATCGGCGGCGCCGTGCTCAAGTACAAGGCGACGGCCGGCACGATCCTGATCCGCAACGATAAAGACGAGCCGATCGCGGCGATGGAGTTCGTCGCCTACACCAAGGACGGCGCCAAGGCCGCGCAGCGGCCGCTCACGTTCGCCTACAACGGCGGTCCCGGCTCGTCCTCGCTCTGGCTGCACATGGGCGCGCTCGGACCGCGCCGGATCGTGACCACGGACGCGGCGCCGACGCCGCCGCCGCCGTACCAGGTGGTGGACAACCAGGAGAGCATCATCGAC
>JAKAFI010000082.1 GCA_021818005.1 Acidobacteriota bacterium
GCGGTCCGCCCGCGCCGCAGCGCGTGAGCGGGGCTCGGGGCTCGGGGCTCGGGGCTCGGGGCTCGGGGCTCGGGAGAGACAAGGCGCATGCGGCGTCTCGGTCTTCCCTCTACCCTCTACCCTCTTCCCTTTGCCGCCTTTAACTCTTCACTCTTCACTCTGAACTCTTCACTGTCTCGTCCGTGGCGCGTCACACCATGCGGAGCAGATGCCCCATCTTGTTCTTCTTGGCCTCGAGGTACTTGCGGGTGTGTTCGGTAGGGGGCACCTCGAGCGGGACGCGCTCGACGATCTCGAGGCCGTACCCCTCGAGCGCGACGTACTTGGCGGGGTTGTTCGTCATCAGACGCATCCGCCGCACACCGAGGTCGCGCAGGATCTGCGCGCCGACGCCGTAGTCGCGCTGGTCGGCGGCGAAACCGAGCTGCTGGTTCGCCTCGACGGTGTCGGCACCGTGGTCCTGCAGCTCGTAGGCGCGCAGCTTGTTGACCAGGCCGATGCCGCGGCCCTCCTGCAGTAGGTAGAGGAGCACGCCGCGGCGCTCGGCCGCGATGCGCTCGAGCGCCGTCTCCAGCTGCGCGCCGCAGTCACAGCGCGCCGACGCGAAGACGTCGCCGGTCAGGCACTGCGAGTGGACCCGCACCAGCACCGGCTGCTCGGCCGTGATCTCGCCCATGACGAGCGCCACGTGCTCCTCGCCGGTCACCGGCGCGCGGTACGCGTGCACGCGGAACTCGCCGTAGCGCGTCGGCAGCACCGGCGAGGCCATCCGCTCGACGATCCGCTCGTTGTGCATCCGGTACGCGATCAGGTCGCGCACCGTCACGACCTTGAGGCCGTGCGCGGCCGCGACCTCGAGCAACCGGGGCAGGCGCGCCATCGAGCCGTCGGTGTCCATGATCTCGCAGATCGCTGCCGCCGGGACGAGCCCGGCCAGGCGCGCGAGGTCGACCGACGCCTCGGTGTGGCCGGCGCGCTTGAGCACACCGCCGTTGCGGGCGCGCAGCGGGAAGGTGTGGCCCGGACGGAGGAGGTCCTGCGGCTTGGTGGCGGGGTCGATCGCGGCCTGGACCGTGGCGGCGCGGTCGGCCGCCGAGATCCCCGTCGTGACCCTCCCCCGCGCCTCGATCGAGACGCAGAACGCGGTCTGGTGCGGCGAGGTGTTGTGCTCCACCATCGCGGGCAGCTGCAGCTCGTCGCAGCGCTGTTCGGTGAGCGCCAGGCAGATCAGGCCGCGGGCGTTCGTCGCCATGAAGTTGATCGCCTCGGCGTCCACCTTCTCCGCGGCGATCGCGAGGTCGCCCTCGTTCTCGCGGTCCTCGTCGTCCACGATGACGACGAAGCGGCCGCGGCGGAACTCCGCCGCGGCCTCCTCGATGCCGGCGAAAACGTGCGGTTCGTTGGCCACGTCCCCCATCCTACTTCTTCGGCGCCTCGGTCGGAGTCGCGACGTCCTTGGCGACCGTGAACGGGATCCTCTGGCTGCGCGTCAGCCCGGTCTTGGCGTCACGCAAGGAGACCTCGACCTCGAAGTCGGTCCCGCGCCGGAACCCTTCGAGCGGCAGGATCTGCCCGAAGACCCAGACGTCGCCGACGATCTTGACGCCATCCACCGCCTGGAACGGCTGCTCGTCGTTCTTCTTGCCCCCGGCGTACAGCGCCATGCGCAGCTCGACCTGGGGCTTCCCTTGCGCGTCCAGACTGGGGCGTACGACGTAGGCGCCGTAGGTGATGTTGTCGCCGTGCTGGTAGACGTTCCCGAGGTGCGGAATGACGTCCATGCCGCCGAGATGGAACGCGGCGCCGAGGTGCGACTGCGGCTCCTGGCGGACGTCGGAACCCCAGATGATCGGCGAGATGTAGGGACCTTCCGAGGGGGCCGGCTCGTTCTTGGCGCTCACGGTGGTGATCGCCACGGGGCCGGAGGCGCCCGACAACGCCAGATCGACGTTCCAATCCCCGGCGTCGACCGGGAGCGAGAACTCGTACGCCCGCCCGCCGGGGACGGTCAGAGCCGTCACCGCCGTCACGAAGCTGCCGATCTCCTCGCCCCCCTGCGCCTTGCGCACGCGGCCGATCGCCTCGGTTGCGGGCGGCGTGCTGTCGGGCAGTTGCACGTAAACCCATACCGGGTGGATCGTCTCACTCTGCACCCCCGAAGAGGTCACGACCGCGGCACCCTCGGGCCACGGGCGCGGCTGGGTTTCGAAGATCGCCTGCTGCTCCGCCGTCGCCGCCTTGGTGCCGGGCAGCAACCCAACGTGCGGGACCTCGGTCAGCTTGGGGTGGAGCAGGAGCTTCTCGGGTTGCGCCGCGAGGAGCTTCACGGCCTGCACGTTGCGCCGGTCGCCGCGGTCGAGCACGTAATCGGCGCTGCCCGGCCTCGTCTCGGTGAACACGAACGGCACCAGCTCCTCCTGCTTGAGCGGCGGCGTGCATTCCTTGCCGGGCTTGCAGTAGAACCAGATCTGGCTGTTCCCGCGCTCGATGAAATCGGGGCGCTGTCCGGCCTGCTCCGCGCCGGCGGGGACCAGCTGCACGTGCAGCGGCTTCCCCATCAGGATGAGGACCTTGCCGCGGTCCGACATGCTTCCCGGCGTCTTGCCGAACGAGAACTGCCTGTCGGCCGCCTGCACCCGCATGTCGAAGTCGAGCTTGAACTCGTTCTGTACGGTGTTGAGGTCGGGGTCGCGGCGCGCCCAGAAGAGGTCGATCCACGCCTTGGCCTCGGCATCGCTCTTGAGCTCCGCGTAGGCCTTCTTCTCGCTTGCGGTCATCAGGAACCCGGCCGGGCCCTGAGGGAACTCCTGGAACGTCTGGGAAAGCTGGGCGCCCGCGACGGAGGCGAACACCCACGCCGCCAGCCCGAGCGGCACCAAAGTACGGCGCATGAGATCGTCCTCTCTTCCGCCTTGCGGGTCGCGCCGCAAGGCGCCATAGCATACACCGCTTGTCCCGCCTCAGAGCTTGCCACCAAGATCTGAAGGACAGCCCGCGCGCGGGACCTTCCTCCTGCGGACCACGGTCCACGGTCCACGGTCCACGGACCACGGGCGGGCGGGTCGGACCACGGTCCACGGACCACGGACCACGGACCACGATCTTCAGAACGGGTTGCCGAACGCCAGGAACAGCTCGCCGCGCGACTCCCGCACGACCGTGCCGTTGGGCGCGGTCCACGTCAGCGGCTTGAACTTCCATCCGTACTCGAGCCGGAGGGGTCCCACCGGCGTGTCGACGCGCAGGCCCACGCCGCCTCCCCAGCGCATCCCCCCGACCCGGATCTGTCGCCAGTTCTGCCACACGTTGCCGCCGTCGACGAACAGGTCGCCGCCCACCAGGCCGAACAGCGGGAAGCGCCACTCCAGGCTGGAGAGCAGCAGGCCGGCGCCGCCCGCCGCCACCACCTTGCATCCCGGCGCGCCCGCCGTCGTGCTCGGCTGGCACACGAGCGTTTGGTTGGGGACGCCGAGCATGTCGGTCGAGAACGCCCGGTTGCTGACCCGGCCGCCGGCGAAGAAGCGCTCGTTGATCGGGATCTGCAGGTTGTCGGGCACACCGGCAATGCCGTTGCGGGGCCGGGCCGCACCGACCTGGATGCTGCCGGCCAGCACGCCGCCCTGGGCCGGTGCGAACGCCGAGAGCGAGGCGGTGAGCTTGTCGAACGCGGCGTCCGCCTGGAATACCTTGAACGCGCTCTGCCACGACAGCGAGACATAGGCGCCGCGATGGGGCGAGAAGAGGTCGTCGCGCGTGTCCCACTCGATCGTCGGCGTGACCGACGCGATCCGCTCCTGTTGTTGGTCGCGCTCGAGCTGGCTCAAGATGTCCGCCGGCGCGGCCGGGTCCACGATCTGATAGTCGTACCGTACCAACGCGCGAAACGGCCGCTTGAAGTGGTCGCCGAGCTCGACCCACATCCCGCGCCGGAGCACGTTGTAGCTGGTGTAGTAGTCCTGCGTCCGGTAGACCGAGACCCAGGTCGGGATCCCGAGCAACCCGAGTCTCTCCGGCTCCCGGTAGGTGAGCTGGAAGAGTTTTTCCAGGCTCGAGAACCGGCCCTCGATGGCGAGGCTGCGGCCGGTGCCGAAGAGGTTCAGCTCCGACCACATCACCGATACCCGAACCTTCTGCTCGGTGTCGTACCCGAGGCCGAACGCCACGGCCCGAGTCGGTCCCTCCTTGAGGTCGATCACCAGGCCCCGATGCGCCCCGCTCGCCTGCCCGGGGATCGGCCGCACGTCGACGCGCTCGAAGATGCCGAGCGCGAGCAGACGGCGCTGGGCCTCGAGCTGCTCCCGCGGCCCCACCGCGGTCCCCTCCTGGATCCCGGCCACCTTGTCGACGACGCTCCGCCTCGTGCGGATGAGGCCAGCGACGACGATGCGGCTGATCACCGAGGGCGAGCCGGGGTCGGCGGCGAGCGTGACCTGGCAACGGCCGGCCTCGCACCGGTGCGAGGCGGTCACCGTGGCGTCGGCGAAACCCGCGTCTTGCAGGGCGCCCTCGAGCACGCTGCGCGCTTCCTCTTCGCCGCGCTGGCTCCAGGGGCCGCCCTTCCTCAGCGGCAGCCTCGGCGGCTTGACCTTGTCGGGCACGCCCGTGACGTCGAGCCGATCGACCGTGCTCCGGATCCCCTCTTCGACCGGGAACTCGACGTCGACGCCGCCCGGCGCCGGCACGACTTGCGGGGTGGCGACCTTGGCGTCGGCCAGGCCGGCGGCCTGCAACGTGGCCAGCAGCGACGAGGCGTCGGCGGCGAGCGACTGATCGTCGACCGGCTCTCCGCCCCAGCGCCAGTAGTGCCCCGGGCGGGCGCCCACACGTTCGCGCAACAGCCGCTGCGGCAGCGCGTGCGCACCGGGGAACACCACGGCCGCGATCGGCGTCAACGGCCCCTCGACGACGCTGAGGCGCAGCACCCGGCCCCCCGGAGCTTGCTCGACGCTCCCCGAAACCTTGGCGAGGAGCCTCCCCTGGTCCTGCAGGTACGTCCGCAGCTGGCCGACCACGAAGTCCAGCGAGGCCTCGCTGAACGGCTCGAGGCCGCGCACGAACGGCAGCGCCGCAAGCTCGAGCGCCTTGCTCCGTTTGACGCCCGAAAGGTCGAGCTCCCAGTGCGACCCGAGCTGCACCGGGAACCGGACCGAGGCGCCGCGGGGCCCGCCCTCGACCTGACCGGAGTCGACCTCGGCTTCCCAGAACCCGTCCTGCCGCAGTGCCCGCGCGAGCCGCCGCCGGGCCGCGTCGAGGCTGGCCGAGGTCAGCCGCTCTCCGGGCGCGAGCTGGCACACGCTCTCGAGACGGCGGC
Organism: Acidobacteriota bacterium; assembly: GCA_021818005.1. GTDB lineage: Bacteria > Acidobacteriota > Thermoanaerobaculia > Thermoanaerobaculales > Thermoanaerobaculaceae > RBG-13-68-16. Next base: position 5,312 of record JAKAFI010000082.1, read on the forward strand.
CCTCCAGCCGGCTCCCGGGGGCCTCCAGCGCCCCCAACGTCAGCGGGGGCCCGAGCGTCGCAGTCACCCGCACCGACACGCTGGCGTGGGCCACGTCGAAGTCGAGGTCGGGGTCGAGCGCCGCGCGCGGGTACCCCTGGTCGCGCAACAGCTGCAGCGCGCGGTCGAGCCTGGCCTGGAACGCCCTTACCTGGAGCGGGGAGTCGGTGGTTATGCCGAGCGCGCCGGCCACGACCTTCTTGTCCTTTCGCGGCAACCCGGAGACCTCGAACGAGGTCACGCGCGACACCGGCTGCACCTTGACCACGATGACCGCGCCGGCCGGCGACGGCTCGACGTCGACCACGGCGTCCTCGACCTGGCCGGTGGCCACGAGCGCCTCGACCCCGCGCCGGATCTCGTCCCGCGACAGGGTGCTCCCCGCGGAGATCCCGAACGCCTGCCGCAGCGCGTCCACCCGCGCGACACCCGGCGCCTCCACCACGACCTTCGCCACCGGGACCTGTCCCCACCCGAGCGCGGCCGCCGCCGCCAGGCTCAGTAGCGGAGCAGCCACTTCACCCCCAACGAGTACGACCCGTCCTGCTCCCGGTTCGCCTCCAGGTACACCCCCTGGCTGAGACGCCACTGGCTGCTGACCACCTCCTCGCTGTTGGACGCGAGGTTCGTCGCCATCGTCACCGTCCAGTCGCGGTTCATCTGCTTGACCACGGTCAGACGGGCGGTAGGGTTGCCGGACGCCGTCGCGGCGAACGGATCGACCCGCATCTGATCCACGTCGAGGAGGGTGCGCGCGCGCCTGGTGACCGCCCCGGTCAGCTGGTCCGCGAGGAACGAGGACGCCAGGGCGCCCGGCCCCACCTGGCCGGCGACGTCCGCCTTCTGGCCGGTCGAGATCAGGGAGATGACGTCCATCTCCGGCAACGGCGGGTTCGAGGAGAACGTCGGCGTGAGGCGGTCGAGGGTGCCGTTGAGCCCCACCGTCACCTCGTAGGTCTGCACCGTCGTGCGCGCGAGGATGTCGAGGTGCGGCTCGACACGGTCGGGGCTGGTGAACGTCACGCTGCCGCGATCGAGCTCGTAGCGGTTTCCGGCAAAGTTCAGCTCGCCTCCGGGCAGCGCCTCGAGCCGCCCGAGGACGCCGTAGTTCGCCGTGGTGCCCACGATGCGGAGATCGCCCTTGGCGACGAGCTTCGCGAGCGGCGTGTCGACCTCGAGCGAGCTCGGGACATCGACCGCGATGTTGAGCGCCATCGGCGAGCCCTCGGTGACCCGGGCGCGCTCGGGTGAGCGAACCTGCTCCATGACCAGCTTTTGCAGGTCGAGGTCACGGCGGAACACCGTGTGCCGGAGAACCATCTTTCCCGAAAGGGAGAGGTCCTGCAGCGTCCCGACCAGGCGTGCGTCGCCCGAGAGGATCGGCACGAGGCCCGTGATCAGCGGCCAGCGCACCGCGTTGAGGCGCAGGGAAAGATCGAGGCCGAGCTGCGGGGTGAGCAGCACGCTGCCGCGACACGTCCCCCCGCCGCCGAGCATCGAGAAGCTGAGATCGTCGAGCTTCACGGCCTCGGGCGTGAACTCGAGCACCCCCGCGATCCGGGTCACCGGCTCCGGCAGACCGGGCAGCCGCAACGCGCCGCCGCTCACGCGCGCCGTGCCTTCGAAGCGCGGCGCCGAGTCGGTGCCGGTGATCTCCCCCAGCAGTTCGACCCGTCCCGACGGCCGGGCGTCGCGCCAGACCAGGCCGAGCAGCACCGCGGGCAGCTCGCCGGACACGTTCCCGGACAGCGCGCCGTCGGCGCCGCGAGCCGCGCGCACGAAGAGGTTCGCCCGCTTCCCGGCCAGCGTGATCCCCTCCAGCGTGATCGCGCCGCCGTCGACGACGAAGCGCGCGGGCTCCTCGAGCGCCGCTTGCTCGCCCTCGACAGCGATCGTGAACTGGCGGATCGTACCTTCGATGTGGGCCGGGTCGGGAGGCGACAGGCGCACATCGGCGTCGCCGGCCATCCGCCCCTCCACCGGCAGCTCGGCGCCCGCGAGGTCCCTGGCGAGCAGGTGCCAAGAGTCCACCCCGAACCCGAGGGTGCCGTGGAACCCGCCCGGCCCGCGGCGCAGGTCGCCGGCCAGCCACCAGACGCCGGGGCGCGCCAGCTGGAGGTGGATCCCCTTGGACGTCAGCTCGACCACGCCGTGGGCGCCCTTGGCGCTCGCCACCTCGAGCCGGCCGGCCGGGTTGTCGAACCCGAACTCGCCGTGCAGCGTGCAGTCGAGGGCGCCGCCCGCCATCCGCGCGAGCGGAGGCGAGATCCCGTCGAGTCCGAACCCCGAGAGCGTGGCGTCCACCACCGCCTCGCGCCTGGCCAGGTCCACCTTCGCCGAGGCGGCGAAAGGCCCGACCGCGACGCGCGAGACGGTCACGACCCCGTTCGCGAGCGCGGCGTCGGCGCGACCGTCGCCGAACGGGACCCCGGCCGCGACCACGCCGGCGAGCTGCAGCTCCGCCTTGGCGGTCGGCGAGGCCAGGGTTCCGGCCACGCTCCCGGTGCCGCTCACGCGCCCGGCGAGCGGCGCATGCACGCCGCCCCAGGCGACCATGCGGGCCAGCGGCACGCCGTGGCCGGAAAACTCCACGTCGAGCGCGTTGCCGCTGCCGTACCGCAGCTCGCCGTGTGCGTTGACCCGCCCGGGGCCGATGAAGATCACGGCGGGGTCGACGGCCAGCACGCCCTGCCCGACGCGGAACGAGGCCTTCACCCCGTCCGTGACGATCGGGCCGAACGCGACCGGCGCCAGCGCCACGTCCCCGGCGACGGTGAGGTCCCTGAACGGGCCAGACAGGCCGATCGCCAACGCCGCCTCGCCGGTGAGCTGCGGGGGCACGACGTCGGCCCCGACCCAACCGCGGAGCAGGCGCGCCACGCTGGCCACCGGCACGTGGTCGGCCTGGATGTTCCAGTTCGGCACCCAGCTTCCCAACGTCAGGCGGCCGGTCCACCGCACCGGCGACCCGGCCAGGACGGTGTTCTCCGCGTCGATCGCGAGCGCGCCGTCGCGGGCGAGCGTGAGCACCACGCGGCCCTCCACCGGCACGTCGCCCCGCCCCGGCTGCAGGTCGGCCACGGCGGTGCCGGTGCCCTGCTTGAACGCGCCGCCCTGCCAGCTCACGTCGGCGTTGACCCGGGCACGGGCGGAGAGCCCGGCGTCCGAGACCCCGAGCTCGTGCAGGAAGCCCCCGATCTCGACCGCCTGGCCGCGCACCGCGACCCGGTGGCGCCACGGCGGCCCGAGGGTTTCCAGCGTGTACGAACCCTCGAGCTCGCCGCCGGCGAACCCGGCCCGTGTCAGGGTCGCTTCGAGACCGTCGGGTGAGAGGTGAACGTCGCCGGCCAGCGCGACGAAGTGCAGGCCGGCGACGGCGAAGCTGGGGCATGCGACGGCGGCATCGACGCGGAACGTGCCGCGCTTGATCGCGGCCTTCCACTGCAGGGTCGCGCCGCCTTCGAGCCCTGCCCCGATCCCGAGCACGCGGTCGACCTCGCCCAACTCGACCGTGGCCGTGCCTTCCCCGGTCGCATGTCCGGCCGCGCCGGAGGCGCGAAAGTCCACCGACCAGCCCTGCCCGCGGCCGCGCGCCCGGCCGAGCTCCCACCCGAGTTCGGTCTTTCGGCCCCACGCCTCAAGCGAACCCGAGACCGGCTCCATGCCGGGGATCCGGGCCGTGAAGCGGCCGGCCCGGAGCACGGCCGAGCTGATCGGCCGACGCCGCGTCCCGTTCCAGCGCGCCTCGACGTCGGTCGCCGTGAACACGATCCCGTCGGGGAGGGCGAGGCGGGCGACGCGGAGGTCCTCGACCTCGAGTTGGCGAACGAACACGCGGATCCAGCCGCCCCGCGACGGGGCCGGCGCCGCGGACGGCACGTCCAGGTCGACGACAACGCCCTTGAGGCGGAGGTTGTCGATCCCGATCTCGCGACTGGCGATCACGACGTCGCCCACCATCACCTCGGCGACGTCCACGCGGAGGATCGGCGCGGCCGGCGGCCCGATCCGCACGCCCTCGAGGACGAGGCGCGGGGGGCTCAGCGAGATCCGCGCGCTCGCGACGTCGACCGGCTGTCCCGCAGCCGCCGCCAGACGCCGTGCGATCTCCCGCGCCATCCAGGCGCGGGTGGCCGGCCGGTCCAGGGCCCACACGCCCGCGGCGATGAGGGCCAGCCAGATGGCCACGGCGAGAAACAGCCCGATCGTCGTTCGGGTCAGGTGGGGACGCCGCCGCAGCACCTCACCCCTCCCGCTCGCCCCACTTCAGTTTCTGGTGGAGGATCGAGAAGAAGCTCGCGGAAGGGACGCGGATGAGCGACAGCGGGTCGGCCGCCTTGGCGACCTCGACGCGCTCGCCGGCCGCCAGCGGCAGACCCAGCTGCCCGTCGAGCGTCAGGTAGATCTCCTCGTCGCCGCCGTCCACCCAGATCCTGGTGCGCCACTCGAGCGGAACGACGAGCGGCCGGTTCGTGAGGGTGTGCGAGCAGATCGGGGTCACCAGCATCGCGCTCAGGCCGGGGTGGACGATCGGCCCGCCGGCCGACAGGTTGTACGCGGTCGACCCGGTCGGGGTCGCGAGGATCAACCCGTCGGCGTGATAGCGGGACAGGAACTCGCCGTTGATCTCGACGTTGATCGTGAGGATGCGGGCGAGCGCCGCCTTGTTGATCACCACGTCGTTGAGGACCAGGAACTCGTGCCGGGCCGGGCCATCGCCGACGACCACCCGCAGGCGGTCGCGACGCTCGATCAGCACCCGGCCGGCGGCGAGGTCGTCGAGCAGCGTGAAGGCATCATCACGGCTGTGCTCCGTGAGGAACCCGAGCGTCCCCATGTTGACGCCGGCGACCGGCGTGGTGGATGGGCAGCCGCGGCTCACCGAGAGGAACGTGCCGTCGCCGCCGAGGACGACGACGGCGTCGACGTTGCGGCCCAGTTCGGCGCGCAAGGGGCCGGCGGGCAAGCCGAGGGCCCCGGCGGACTCGGCGTCCGCGACGGGCGCGATGCCGCGCCGCTCGAACTCGCGCACAAACTCGCGGCCGAGTTCGGCCGCTTCCCGACTCGACAGCTTGACCGCCAGCCCGACCCGCTTCGGGGGCAGCTTCGGGATCTCGCCGTGCACCCTGTCATTCTAGCCGAGCGGCGGCGCGGCGCCGGCGGCCGCCGCCCGGATCACGGCGTGGCGCCGCCGAGCGACGAAACGACCTCGCCGGGCTCGGGGAACCGGCCCTTCTCGTGTTTGGAGAACACTCTCCTGCCGTCCGCGATCACATCGAACACGCCGCCCGACCCCTTGATCAACCTGACTCGGGCGCCGAACGCTTCCTCCAGCTCGGCCGCCAGACCGGCGGCCCTCGCCTGATAGCCTCACACCACGCAGTACGTGATCTCGACGTTCACTCGGTCCTCCCGGCCCTGGCGCCTGCCCGCGAAAACGCGGCGCGAAGCCACGGCATTTCAACCCCGGTCAGGACGGCCGCCAGCGCGCACGCCACGCCGGCGCCCGCCGCGGTCGCCGGCGCGCCGGCGTGCTCGGCGATCCAACCGGCGGCGAACCCGCCGATCGGCGAGAGGCCGCTGAAC
>JAKAFI010000083.1 GCA_021818005.1 Acidobacteriota bacterium
CGCGAGGAAGAGCACGAGCACGATCTTGAGCGCGTCCGGAGGCGCGAGCGCCGCGAGCTGCCGTAGCGATGTCGGCTCCATTCTCTCGACGTTACACCCCTCGCCCGGCGCGCTCAAGCCGGACGGCCGCCTCAGACATGGTTGCGCAGCATCAGCTCCTTGGGGTGCGGCTCGAGGTAGGTCTGGCCCGCGAGGTAGCCGACCTCGAAGAGACGCACGTAGTGCCGCACCAGCGTGACCGGCACCACCAGCGGCACCAGCCCGTTGCGGTAGTCCTCGATGAGCGCGAGCAGCTCGGCCCGCGAGCCGGCGTCGAGAACGTTCTTGAAGTAGCCGAGGATGTGGTGGAGCACGTTGACGTGGCGCCTGGGCGTCGCCATCGTCGCCAGACCGGCCATGAAACCGGCCTCGTACCCGTGCCGCAGCTCGTCGCGCGGCGCCGCCCGGGCGCCGGCGACCATCCGGCCGAGCGCCGCGTATGCGGTCGGGCTGTGCGCCATCAGCTGCAGCTTGTGCGCGGTGTGGAACGCCACCAGCCGGCCGACCGTCCACCGCCCGCCGAACAGCCGCCGCAGGCGGTGGTAGGCGAACACCCGTTCGACGAAGTTGTCGCGCAACCGCGGGTCGCACAGCCGCCCTTCCTCTTCGACGGGGAGGTGGGGAAAGCGGGCGAGCAGCGCCGCGGCGAACACGCCGCGCCCGGACCGCGTGGGCATCCCGGCGCCGTACACCTTGACCCGCTCCATCCCACACGTCGGCGAGTCCTTCTTCAGCACGTAGCCGCACAACTCCTCGTCCGCGAGTCCCGCGACCCGCGCGGCGGCGAACGACGTCATCGCCTCGGTCCAGTCGGAGCCGCTCTTGGGGGCGAGCAGCCGCACGCCGTCACCGCCGGCAACCAGGCGGATCGACTCGCGCGGCGTCCCCATCCCGACCTCGACCTCGGGGCAGACCGGCACCCACTGGACCCACTGGCCGAACGTGTCGACGAGGAAGTCGTCGCGCTTGTGCCCGCCGTCGAAGCGCACCTTGCACCCGAGCAGGCACGACGACACCCCGATCCGGATCGGTCGCTCGCCCTCGCCCACCGCGGCCTCCCGCACCGCCCGGCGCCGCGCGGCTACTCGTGCGGCTTCCACACCTTCCAGACGTTGCCGACGAGATCCGGGCCCGGCTTGAGCACCGCCTCGCCCGGCTCCCAACCGGCTGGAGTCGCCTCCGTCCCCTTGCTGGCGCGGACCAGCTGGAACGCCTGGATCTGGCGCACCGTCTCGGCGAACTTGCGGCCCACCGGCGGCGTCAGCACCTCCATCGCCTGGATCACGCCGTCGGGGTCGATGATGAAACGGCCGCGCAGCTCGATCCCCTGACCCTCGTCGTAGACGCCGTACGCCCGACCGATGTTGCCGGCCTGGTCGGAGAGCATGTGGAACGGCACGCCGCCATCGACCATCTTGGTGAGTTCGTGATCGTTCCACATCTTGTGGACGAAATGGCTGTCGACGCTGACGGAGAACACCTCGACGCCGAGTTGCTGCAGCTGCTTGTACTTGTCGGCGACCGCCGACACTTCGGTCGCTCAAACGAAGGTGAAGTCGCCGGGGTAGAAGCAGAGCAGGATCCACTTCCCGAACGATTTGGAGAGCTGAACGTTGGTGAACGCTCCCCTGTGGTACGCCGGAGCCGTGAAGTCCGGCGCCTTGCCGCCGACGCGTGCCGTCATCCGTTCCTCCTTGCCCTTTCCCTGCACCGGTTGCGTCACCGGGGGAGCCTCGGCCCGCTCCTCGCCCAAGACGGCTCCGGTGATGCGTGCGCACCCCTGGGGCTTTTCGTCCACCGGCCCTCCCTTCGTCGTTGCCACCATGGTACCGCACGCGACAAGCCCCGAGGGAGGGAGCGGCCCCCGTGCGGGCGCGATCGCCGCCGGTGTCGGCGAATGGGTGTAGAATGCACCGCTCAGCCCGAGGGGCTGCGCCTGGAGCATGACCAGGCGGCAAGGACAGGCCGATGAGTAACGAGAATAGCCCAACCCCCACCGACCAGAGCTTCGCTGAGGCCCTGGCGCAATCGTTCCAGCAGGATGAACTCGAGATCGGGCAGCTGGTCACCGGCGCGGTCATGGCCGTCCACGGAGACATCGCCCTGATCGCCGTCGGCGGCAAGTCCGAGGCGGTCATGGACCGCACCGAGCTCGGAGAGCTGCGCCCGGGCGACGGCCTGGATGCGGTAATCATCGCGCTCTCGCCCGAGTTGCGGGTGTCGCACCGGCTCGCCATCGAGCGGCGCGACCGCGAGGCGCTGCGCGGGGCCCACGCCAACGCCGTGCCGGTCGAGGGCAAGGTCACCGGCCGCAACAAGGGCGGCTACGACGTCTCGATCGCGGGGCTGCGCGCGTTCTGCCCGATGTCCCAGATCGACCTCGGCTTCCCGCGCAACGTCGACGCCTACCTCGGCAAGACGTTCCTGTTCCGCATCACCGAGCTGGCCGACGACCTCTCCTCGCTCGTCGTCTCCCGCACCCAGGTGCTCAAGGACGAGCGCGATGCAGCCGCCGGCGCCGCGTGGGCCCGGATCACGGTGGGCACCGAGATCGAGGGCACGGTCAAGAGCATCCGCGACTTCGGGGTGTTCGTCGACCTCGGCGGCGTGGACGGGATGGTGCACATCTCCGAGCTGTCGCACCGCATCGGCGTCCGCCCCTCCCAGGTGGTGAAGGTCGGTGACACGGTGCGCGCCAAGGTGCTCGAGGCGGACCGCGCCAAGGGACGGATCGCGCTCTCGATGAAGGCGCTCGAGCCCGACCCGTGGGCCGAGGTGGCCGAGCGCTTCCCCACCGGCGCCGAGTTCTCCGGGACCGTGGCGCGCAAGACCGACTTCGGGATCTTCGTCGAGCTCCTCCCCGGCGTCGACGGCTTGATCCATGTCTCCCAGCTCCCGCCCGGGATGAAGATGGACGACGAAACGCTCGCCCCCGGCGCGCCGGTTCGCGGTTGGGTGCGCGAGCTCGACCTCGATCGGCGCCGGCTCTCGCTGACGCTGCGCGAGGTCGCGACCTCCGACCCCTGGGCCGACGTCGCCGGCCGCTACCCCGCCGAGTCGATCGTCGAAGGTGTGGTCGAGCGTACCGCCAACTTCGGCGTGTTCGTCCAACTCGAGCCGGGGCTGACGGGCTTGATCCCCGCCTCCGAGACCGACGTCCCGCGCGGCGGCGACCTCGCGGCCCACTTCACGCCGGGAGCCCGGATCTCGGCGACCGTGCTGACCGTGGACCCGGAGCGCAAGCGCATCTCGCTCTCCGTCAAGAAGGCGAAGGAAGGCAAGGCCGTCAAGGAGTTCCGGCGCTGGAACGAGGAGAAGAAGGCGGAACGCAAGCCCGAGGTGACGGCGTTCGGGGCCGCCCTGATGCGGGCGCTCAAGCAGCCGAAGGAGTGAGGGGCCACCTCGCCTCCCCCGGGGTCGACGGCGAGCGCGAGCCGTCTCGGCTACCATGACCGTGTTGCCTCCCGGGGGGGACACGATGAGCGACCAGCCGTGCGTGTTCTGCGAGATCGTCGCGGGCCGCTCGCCCGCGCACGTCGTGGCCGAGGATGAGTCTTCCCTCTGCCTGCTCGACATCAACCCGTTCACCGAGGGTCACTGCCTGGTGATCTCCAAGCGCCACGTGCCGTGGTGGCACGACCTCACCGACGAAGAGACGGCGAGTCTGTTCGTGATGGCCAAGCGCGTCGCTGAGCGGATCGGGCGCGCGTTTCCCTCCGACTTTGTCTGCATGTACGCCCGCGGTCGGCGCATCCCGCATACCCACGTCTTCCTCGTCCCTACCCGATCGGGCGACGTGCTGGACGGCTTCTTCAACGCGCTCGAGCGCTTCCAGGAGTCGCCCCGCGAGCTCGCGGCGCTGCGGGAGAGCGGCCGGCTGGCCGCGGCGGCGGCGCGGATGCGCGAGGCCGACGAGCCGTGACGCGCTCCCCGGCCGGAGGACCGGCACCGTTCACGACGGGCCGCTCACCGGCAACAGCAGCGTGACCGTCGTGCCCTCGCCCTCGCGCGAGGCGAGCGTCACGGTGCCGCCGAGCGCGCGCACCAGGTGCTTGACGATCGCGAGGCCGAGCCCGCTCCCGCCCGCCGTCTCGGCCTGCCGGCGCACCCGGTAGAAACGCTGGAACACGAGCGGGATCTCCGCCGCCGGGATGCCGACGCCGTCGTCGGTCACGTCGATGCGCACGCCGTCGCCTTCGGTGGCGAACGCCACCGTCACGCGGCCACCCGGCCGGTTGTACCGGATCCCGTTGTCCACCAGGTTGGCCAGGACCTGCGCCATGCGCACCGCGTCTGTCCGTAGCGGCGCCGCTGCGCCCTCGCAGGCGAGTGTGACGCCGGCGTCGCGAGCGGACCCGCCGAGCTCCGCCACGACCTGGCGGGCGACGGCGGCCGCATCGGTCGCCGCGATGTTGAGCCGGAGCTGGCCGGCCTCGATCCGCGCCAGCTCCTCGAGGTCCTGTGCGAACGCCCGCAGCTTGTGCACCTGGCGGGCGAGCGTCACGGCGAGCTCGCGGTCCGTCCCGGACTCGGCAAGCTCCTCGGCGAGGCCGGCCAGCACCGTCAGCGGCGTGCGCAGCTCGTGCGCGAGGTCGCCGACCAGCGCCCGCCGGGCCCGCTCGAGGCGGTGCTCGCCGCGCAGGTCGGTCAGCACGACGGCGGCCGCCAGCACGGGGTGCGTCAGCGCCGATCCCCGCACCGCGAGGTCGAGCCCGTCGCCGGCGGCGACGCTCGCGTGTCGCGTCCCTCCCCCCGCCAGCACGTCGTTCACCACGGTCACCAGCTCCGGGATGCGCACCGCCTCGAGGAAGAGGTGGCCGACGGCCGGGGTCTCCCCGAGCAGCGTGGCGGCCGCGGAGTTTGCGTAGCGCACCACGCCCTCGGCGTCGAGCAGCACGACGCCTTCGGCGATCTGTTCGAGCGCCGCCCTCGTCGCCTCGACCTCGCGATCGAGGCCGTTGCGCAGGGCGCGCACGTGCCGGTCGACGTCGGCGGCGAGCGCCTCCAGGCCCGAATCGGCGGGGAGGTCGCTCCACGCCGCCAGGTGCGCCGCCACCGCATCGTGGCGCCGCCGCTCCCAGCGGTTGCCGGCCAGGCCGACGAGCCACGCCGCCGCGAGAGCGGCCCCGATCCCGGCCCACGGCGCCTTGTCGGCGGGCTGCTCCTGCGCCAGGCGCAGGAACCCGACCTCGTGCCCGGCCGGTCCGACCTTTTCCGCCACATACGTCGTCACCCGCCCGGTCGTCGCCGAGCGCCGCGCCCCCATCCCCTCGCCCGCGGCCCGCGCGGCCACGACCTCGGGGCGGCCGGCGTGGTTCTCGAGCCGCGGCAGCGGCCCGGCGAACGCCCACGAGTCGGCGCGGACGTTGCCGTCCGGCTCGATCAGCGTGACCCGGAAACCGCTCGCCGCCGCCCAGCGCCGGATCTCGTCGTACGCTCGCCCGGGGTCGAGCGCGAACAGCCGGGCGGCGTCGGGGGCGAGCGTCGCGACCGCGTCCTGCAGCCGCTTGACGAACGCGGCCCGGGCGGCCGCGCGCTGCACCGCGTCCTCGACCGCCACCGCGACCAGCGCCACGGCGAGCGCCGCGGCCGCGACGATCAGGCCGAGCCCCCGCGGCCTCACGGGCGCCCCACGAAGCGGTAGCCGGAGCCGATCAGCGTCTCGACCACGTCGAGGCCGAGCTTCTTGCGCAGCGTGCGGATGTGGGCGTCCACCGTGCGCGGGTCGACGTCCGAGGCGAGCCCCCACACGGCGTCGAGGATCTGCTCCCGCGAGGCGACCCGGCCGGCGAGCGAGATCAGGTGCCAGAGCACCGCGAACTCCCGCCGCGTGAGGTGGACCTCCTTGCCGTCGCGGGCGACCTGGAACCGCGCCGGATCGACGGTCAGACGGCTGTCGCGGTAGACACCGCCCGGCGTGCCGCGCTCCCACTCCACCCGCCGCAGGAGCGCGGCGACGCGCGCCGACAGCTCGCGCAGCGCGAACGGTTTGGTCAGGTAGTCGTCGGCGCCGAGCTCGAGGCCGGCGACCCGGTCGCCCTCCGCCGCGCGCGCCGTCAGCATCAGGATCGGCACCGTCCGCGTCGCCTCCCACGCCCGCACCTCGCGGCAGAGCACAAGGCCGTCGGTGTCGGGGAGGTTGAGGTCGAGCACGACCAGGTCCGGCGTCGCCAGCTCGCACGCCGCCAGGAACTTGTCGCCGCGCGCAAACGTGGTCACCGTGCACGCAACGGTGCGCTCGAGCTGGCGCCGGACCATCGCCGCGATGTCGGCGTCGTCCTCGACCACGAAAACCCGCGCGCTCACCCCGGCGCCGCTCCCTCGCCGTGGCGATGACGGATATCCTCCGCCTCGACCAGGTACACGACCTGCTCCGCGATGTTGGTCCCCTGGTCGGCGATGCGCTCGAGCGAGCGCGAGGCGAGCAGCAACGCGAGCGCGCGCTGGATCGTCCGCGTGTCCTCCAGCATGTAGGTGAGCAGCTCGCGGAAGATCTGCTCGTGCATCTCGTCCACCGCGTCGTCGCGCGCGATCACGCGGCGCGCCCGCTGCGAGTCGCCCTGCACGAACGCGGCGATCGCCTCGCGCACCATCGCGTTGGCCTCCTCGGCCATCCGCGGGATCGTGATGAACGGCTTGAGCGGCGGCACCTCGTTCAGGCGCAACGCCTGGCGGGCGATCGCGACGGCGTGGTCGGCCACCCGCTCGAGGTCGGGTGCGATCTTGATCGCGGTCATCGCCAGGCGCAGGTCACGGGCCATCGGCCGCGTGCGCAGGATCAGCTCGATGACCTTGTGGTCCACCTCGACCTCGCGCCGGTCGATCACCTCGTCCCCGGCGATCACCGCTTCGGCCAGCGCGCTGTCGCGCTCCACCAGTGCGCGGATCGCCATCCCGAGCTGGCGCTCCACCTCCCCCGCCATCGTGAGGAGAAGTTTCTTCAGCTCCTCGAGGTCGTGCTCCAGCATCCGCTCCGGCATGTCGCCTCCCTGCCGCTCCCGCCGTCCCCCACCAGCGTACCCCGGCGCCGACCGCCCCGGAACGGCCGGGGGCCGGCGTGCCAATCGGGCCGCCGACGTTGGTGGGCTGCAATGCACCACTTTCGTTCTCCGCCCGCGCCGCTGTCAACTGCCGCGCCGGCGCGGGCGCGGCCGCCCCGGGGATCCTCGCCCCGAGCCGTGAAGGCAGGGTGAAGGACCGTCCCGCCCGCCGCGCCGGAGCCCTCGGCTACACTCGGGCGGTGCGTACCCCGAACCGCCTGTTGCCGGCCGTCGTCGTGTTCCTGGCGTGCCTGCCGGCCGAGCCCTCCCGCACGACCCCGGACGCGGCGGCGGCCCGGCGCGTCGTGCTGCTCTCGCTCGACGGCGTCGCCGCCGAGCGCCACCGCGACAACCTCCGCGACGGCGTCTATCGGGATCCCGACGGTCTGAAGGCGTTCGCCGGCGGCACCGTGGTCGAGCGCGCGATCCCGGTCAACCCCACGCTGACGGCGGCGAACCATGCCGCGATCGCCACCGGGACCTCCGCCGCGATCACCGGGATCGTCGGCAACGAGTTCAAACTCCCCGGCGCCGCGGTGGGCTCGGAGGTTTCCGGCTTCGCGGCGCCGTGGGGCGCCGAGTCGTTGTGGCAGGCGTTCCGGCGCCAGGGCCGCCGCGTCGGCGTGCTGGCGTTTCCGGGGTGCGACGGCGCCACGCCGGCGCGCACCGCCGACTTCGGCCTGACGTACGCGCAGGCGCCGTACGCCCCTGCCCGCACGGTCACGCTCGCGGCCGCCGAGTTCACCGCGACCGCTCTCTCCCCGGGGCTCGCGAGCTTCTCGCCGCCGCGGCGGGCCGCGATCACGGTCGCGTTCTCCGCGCCGGGGCTGCCGCCCGCGGCGACGTTCACCGCGACCGCGCTCGACACCACCGACGACGGCGTCGCCGACTACGACACGCTCGCGATCGGCGGGGACGCGGACGGGGCCACGCTCACCCGCGTCCACGCCGGCCAGTGGTTCCCGCTGCGGCTGCGCGCGCCCCATCCGGACGGCGGCGAGCGCACGGTCGGGGCCTGGTGCCTGTTGCAGCGGCTGCCGCCGGACCTCGCCGGCGTCACGGTCTACCGGGGCGGGTTCTACGCCACCGAGGCGTACCCGCGCGAGTTCCGCGAAGCGCTCGAGGCGGCGGCCGGGTTCTGGCCCGGCCCGGGCGACGAGCGCGCCCTCACCCGCCGAGAGGCCGGAGCGGCCGGGCTCACGCTCGCCGAGGTTCTCGCCCAGGTGCGGCGTTTCTCCGAGTTCTTCACCGCCTGCGCCCGCACCGCGATCGCGCGCGAGCGCTTCGACCTGCTCATGCTCTACCAACCGGTCGTCGACGAGGTCGAGCACCGCTTCCTTCTCGTCGACCGCCGCCAGCCGGGGTTCACTCCCGCGCGTGCGGCCGCCGCCGCCGCCGCGGTCACCGACGCGTTCCGCATCGGCGATCGCGCCGTGGGCGAGGTCGCGCGCGCGCTCGACCTCCGTCGTGACACGCTGGTCGTCGTGTCCGACCACGGGATGGCGCCGGTGTGGGAGAGCGTCGAGATCAACCAACTGCTGCAGCACGCCGGCCTGACCGCCGCCGAGCGCGGCGGCCGCGGGTGGCGGGTGGCGCCGACCTCGCGCATGGAAGCGGTCGCCAACGGCGGCTGCGCTCACCTCTACGTCAACCTGGCGGGTCGCGACGCGGGCGGCGTGGTCGCGCCCACCGAGCGGGCGGAGGTCCTACGGGACGCGGCGGTGGCGCTGGCGCGGGCCCAGGTCGAGGGCGCCGACGTGGTCGAGCGGATCGTGGGCCGCTCCGAGCTCGCCGACGTCGGCCTCGACTCGCCCGCGGCGGGCGATCTCGTCGTCTTCCTGCGCCCGGGGTTCGCCGCCGAACCCGGCATCGGCGCCCCCGGCGCGCCGTGGCACGAGCCGGCCTCGGTGGCGGGCCGTCACGGCTACCTCGACACCCATCCGGAGATGGCCGCGATCTGGCTCGCCCGCGGCGCGGGCGTCCCGCACCGTCGGGTCGGCGAGCGCTCGCTCACCGAGGTGGCCGCGTTCGTCTCGCGTCTCGCCGGCGTCGCGCCCCCGGCGCAGGCGCGCCGCTGGCGGCCGTGAGGCGGCCGGTCACGGCCGGGCGGCGGCGCTCCGGGGCGTCCCATCGCGCAGCGGCACGGTGAACGCCCAGTTCTCGTCGGCCGCGGGCGTCACCTTGCCGTGGCGCGCGAAGTAGTCGACGAGCAGCGACACCATCGGCTCGCGGATCTCCTTGACGCGCGGCGCGGTCGCGAGGTGCGGGAAGTCGCCGCCGCCGGCGGCGCGGTACGAATTGATCGCCACGGTGAACGTGTCGTCCGGCCGCACGAGCCGCCCGGCCACGCGGAGCCCGAGGATGCGCCGTCCGACCGGCGCCGACGGGTCCACCAGGTACGTCGCCCCGGCGAGCGTGTCGTAGTTGTAGCTCGGCAGGTGGCGGTCGCGCTCGAGGGTGCAACCCTCGCCGGAGCAGCCGACGCCGGTCCACCCCCGCACCGCGTGCTCGAGCACGTCCTCGAGCTCGGCGCCGGTGAGGCGCACGACGAGCAGCGTGTTCGGGTACGGGTACAGGGCGAAAGCCAGCCGCGGCGTGAGCGGGCCGGCGGGGAACTCGGTCCGCCCGCCGAGCGGCGCGGCGAGCGAGAGCTCGGCGCCGCTCGCCTCGAGCTGCACCGCGTGGATGAGGTCGACGCCGGGGTCGTCGCCGAGCGGCAGCGGCCGCACCACGAGCGGCGCGGTGAGCTCGCCGAGCGGGCGCGCCAGCTCGGCCTTCACCTTCGCCTCCTCGGCCGACACCGCCGCCACCACCCGCGGGTCCGGGGCCGCGCTCGCGGTCGGGATGTTCTCCCCGCGCCACCCGGTGACCTTCCACGACCCGTCCACGCGGGCGAGGTCGAGGTCCACGCGGGTGACGAACTCGGCCCACCGCCCCGGCTGGGCGACGATCGTGCGCCCGAGCGCCCGCGGCGGGATGTCGCGGTGGGTGTGGCCGGTCAGCAACAGGTCGATCCCGGGGAGCTGCGCCAGGCGCCAGGCGAAGTTCTCCTCCTCGGTTCCGTTCGGCGCGCCGGTGTCGAGGTCGCGCTCGAAGCCGCCGTGGACGACCACGATCACGACGTCGGCGCGCCGGCGCAGCTCGGGAAGGCGCGCGGCGGCCACGGCGACCGGGTCGGAGAAGGTGAGGCCCTCCCAGTGCTCCGCCGGGTCCCAGTGGGGGACGTTGGGGTTGGTCAGGCCGAGGACGCCGATCCTGAGGCCGCCGCGCTCGACCACCAGCTCGCTCCCGACCGGGAGCCTCGCCGGCGCCGCGCCGCCGAGGTTGGCTCCGAGCCACGGGAAGCGCGCCTGCCCGAGCGATCGCCGCAGCACGTCGAGGCCGAAGTTGAACTCGTGGTTGCCGAGCACCGCCGCGTCGTAGCCCACGACGTTCATCGCCGCGACCGCCGGGTCCACGCCCGGCGCTCCCGGGGCGGCGATCGCGTAGTACTCGAGCGGCGTCCCCTCGATCTCGTCGCCGCCGTCGAGCACCACGCTCACGGGGTCGCCCGCGCGCTCGGCCGCGACGACCGTGGCGACCTGCGCGATCGAGCCGCGCGCCGGGCGCTCGCGCACGTCGTCGTACGGCAGGACGTGGCCGTGCATGTCCGACGTGAACAGCACCCGCAGCGTGACCCGATCCTGCCCGGCCCCCACCCACGACGCCGTTGCCACCGCCGCCAGGCACAGGACTCCGACCACGGACCACGGACCACGGACCACGTTCTTCACAGCGTCACCCCCTCGCGGTGCTCGCCGAACACCGCGACCAGCGCCGAGGC
>JAKAFI010000084.1 GCA_021818005.1 Acidobacteriota bacterium
GGGCGGCGGCAGACCACCGGTCCCGGCGCCGCGGCCGGTCGCTGGCACGGGTCTGTGGCAAGCAACACACATGTGGAGGGCGATGCTAGACTCGCCAGCGGAAGCGCACGGGGCCTGGTGGCTCTCGCGGTCTTCAAAACCGTTGCCCCGTGCCGTCGCGGCACGGGGGGTGGGTTCGATTCCCATGCGCTTCCGCCAAGTCCTCCCCGGAATCGAAGCTCCCCGCTTTCGGCGCTACCGCGTTTCACGTTGGCCCTGCAGGTCACGTCTCGGTTCCCTGAGTCCTGGTCCCTGGCCACCGTCGTTCCGGACCACGGACCACTGACCACGGACCACGGTCGTTCCGGTGCCCTGCGCCCTGTGCCCTGACCCCTGTCCTCGCCGTGCTACCATCGCTCGCGTGAGCCAGGACGCGCGGCATATCTTCGTCGGCGATCTCGCCGTGACGCCGCTGCCCGAGATGCTCGCCACGATCCACCGCAACCACGTCCCCGGCGTCCTCGAGGTCCAGCTCGGCGAGTTCTCCAAACGCGTCTTCATCCTCGGCGGCGACATCATCTTTGCCTCCTCCACCAACCGCGGCGAGTCGCTGGGCGACTCGCTGCTCGCATCCGGCCGGCTCACCGTCGCCCAGTACCGCGAGTCGGCGCTGCAGCTGCTCGGCAACCCCGGGAAGCGGCACGGCCAGGTGCTGGTCGAGCTCGGGATGCTCACCGAGGAGGAGATGCGCGCGGCCGTGCTCGAGCAGGTCCAGCGCATCCTCTGGAGCCTGTTCGCCCTCGCCGAAGGGCTGGTGTCGTTCAGCCTCGGCGAGGACCGCGCCGACGAGGTGTACAAGCTGCGCATCGCGACGCCGCGCGCGGTGCTGCACGGGTGCAAGACCGTCGCCGACGCCAAACGGCTGGTGTCGAGGCTCGGCGGCAAGGGGACCGTCTACTCCCACCCGCCGGTGCCCGAGCCCCTCGCGGGCTTCCAGCTCGAGGCCGGCGAGGAGGAGCTGCTCGGCCTCGTCGACGGCCGCCGGACGCTGTTCGAGCTCTGCGACCAGGGGCCGTTCTCGGCCGGGCTGAACGCCCGCGTGCTCTACGCCTTCAGCTGCCTCGGCCTGATCAAGAAGGAGAAGGACGCCCCAAGCGGGATCCGGGTCCAGGTGGCCTCGACAGAGCCGGCGCCTTGATGTAGAATCTCAGTCGAGGGCGCTCAGGTTGGGTCGCGCCCGGAGGAACACCATGCCGCTGTATGAGTATCGCTGCACGAGTTGCGGAGAGCGAACCGAGGTGCTGCAGCACCTGGGCGAGGCTCCGCTGCGTGAGTGCCCCCGCTGCGGGGGCGCTCTCGAGAAGCTGATCTCGGCCCCCGCGCTGCAGTTCAAGGGCACCGGCTGGTACGTGACCGACTACGGCCACCGCCACTCGACCCCGGCCGGCGCGAGCGAGCCCGGCGCCACGGACGCGGCCGCCAAGACCGAGAGCAAACCCGCGGAGAAGCCGGCCAAGGCCGCCGACACGAACGCCAAGACCAGCTGACCGGCGTTCCCCCGTCATCCGCTCCGGCCGAGCGGCATGTGGCCGTGCCGCTGCGTTCGCGTCACCCCGTTCGGGCGGAGAGCTCCTCGAGCATGCGGCGGAACCCCTCGCCGAGTTCCGGGTGTTCGAGCGCGATCTCGACGGTCGCGCGCAGGAAGTCGGCCTTGTTTCCGGCGTCGAATCGCTTGCCGGGGAACGTGCAGGCGTAGACCGGGCCGGCGGCCAGCGTCCGGCGCAACCCCTCGGTGAGCTGGATCTCGCCGCCGCGGTCGGGCGGCGTGGCCGCGAGCGCGCGCAGCACCGACGGCGTCAGCACGTAGCGGCCGATGATCGCGAGGTTGGACGGCGCCGCCGCCGGGTCGGGCTTCTCGACGAGTTCGCGCACCCGCCACACGCCCGGCGACACCAGCTCGCCGGCGACACAGCCGTAGTGGCGGATCTCCTCGCGGGGGACCTCCATCACCGCGATCACCGGCGCGCCGGTCTCCATCGCCAGCTGCGCCAGGCGGCCGATGGCGGGCGGCCGGCCGATGATGATGTCATCGCCAAGGAGGACGGCAAACGGCTCGTCACCAAGCACCGGCGCCGCCTGCAGCACCGCGTGCCCGAGACCGAGCGCCTCCTTCTGGCGCACCGCGACGACTTGGACCATCGCGCCCACATGGCGCACGACGTCTAGGAGGTCGCGCTTGCCGCGCTCGGCGAGGAACGTCTCGAGGCGGAGGTTGCGATCGAAGTGGTCCTCGATCGCCGACTTCCCCTCGGCCGTGACGAAGATGGCGGTCTCCACCCCCGCCGCCACCGCCTCCTCGACCACGTACTGCACCGCGGGCTTGTCCACGATCGGCAGCAACTCCTTGGGAATCGCCTTCGACGCGGGCAGGAACCTCGTGCCGTACCCCGCCACCGGGAACACCGCGCGCCGGAGGTTCATCGCGGCACCGCCACCGGATACCCTGCGACGCCGGCGAAGCGAAGCATGGCGCCCCGCTTGATGCCGTGCGCCGCGGCGAACCCGGCGTTGACCTCGAGCACGGTGCGGGCCGGGGCTGCGGGCGAGTAGCTCGGGCAAGGGTCCTCTCGGCACGGTTGCACGTCGGCCCGCACGTCCACCACCCGCCCCGACGCGTCGAGCCAGACGAGGTCGAGCGGGATGAACGTGTTCTTCATCCAGAACGGGAGCAAGGCATCGTTGTCGAACACGAACAGCATCCCGGCGTCGGCCGCGAGGCTGTCGCGATACATCAGGCCCAGCGCCTTCTCCCGGTTGGTGAGCGCCAGCTCGAGATGAACGACGGTCCCGTCGGGGACGGTGCAGGCGGGCGTGGTCGGGGCCGTTGCCGCGGCCAGGGCGAGGATGAGGGTCAGCACGGTCTACTCCTCCGTCGTCGTCAGGTTGAACTTTTCGGCGTGGTAACGAAACGCCCGGTAGGTCATGCGCAGCAGCCGGGCCGCGTCCTTCTGCACGCCGCCACAGCGTTCCAGCGCCTGGCGCATCAGCTCGCGGCGAACGCCGTCGAGGTGGGCCTCGACGTCGAGCCCGCCCTCCGGCAGCACCGCCGCCGCCGTCCGCGCCGCATCCGACTCGCCCCCGAGCAAGCTGCGCGGCAGCGAGCTCACGGTGATCAGGGGCGACGGCTCCATCGCGACCGTGCGCTCGATCACATTCTCGAGCTCGCGCACGTTGCCGGGCCACGGATAGTGCTCGAGCACCGACATCGCATCACGATGGATCGGTTTGGTCTCGACGCCCAGGCGGGTGCAGGCGCGCAGCACAAAGTGGCGCGCCAGCTCGGGGATGTCGTCGCGCCGCTCCCGCAGCGGTGGGACGTGGAGGTGGATCACGTTGATCCGGTAGTAGAAATCCTCGCGAAAGAGGCCGTCCTTCACCTGCTGAACGAGATCCTTGTTCGTGGCGGCCAGCACGCGCACGTCGACGTCGAGCTCGCGGTTGTCGCCGACGGGACGGACCCGTTTCTCCTGCAACGCCCGCAGCAGCTTGACCTGGGTGTTCGCCGAGATCTCCCCGATCTCGTCGAGGAAGAGCGTGCCGCCGCTCGCCTCCTGCATCAGGCCACGCTTGTCGCGCACCGCCCCCGTGAACGAGCCGCGCACGTGCCCGAACAGCTCGCTCTCGAGCAGCCCTTCCGGCAGCGCGCCGCAGTTGACCGGCACGAAGAGGCGGCCGGCGCGTGGCGAGGCGGTGTGGATCGCGCGGGCGAGCAGCTCCTTGCCGGTCCCGGACTCGCCGGTGATCAGCACGGTCGCGTCGCTGCGCGCCACCTGCGGGATGCGCTCGAACAGCGGTCGCATCGCCCGTGACCGGCCGATGAAGTCGAGCGGCCCGCTCAGCACCAGCTCCGAGGCCGGTCGGATCATCTGCTTCGCCACCACGAGCTTCAGCTCCTCGACGTCGAAAGGCTTGGAGAGGTATTCGACCGCGCCGTCGCGCAGCGCGGTCATCGCGTGCGCCGGCGTCGTGCGCGCGGTGACGACGACGAAGTGCGTGTTCGGATGGCCGCCGTGGTACGAGCGGACGAGGTCCAGCCCGTTGCCGTCGGGGAGGAAGATGTCGCAGATGACGAGGTCGAATTCGGTGCGGTCGAGACACTGCATCGCCTCGTGGTAGGTCGCGGCCTCGTCGACGGAGTAGCCCTCGGCCTCGAGGACGATGCGCAGCACCTCGCGGATATTGGGCTCGTCGTCGACGATCAGGAGGCGGCCGCTCACGCGGCCTCCAGCGGGATGCGCAAGGTGAAGGTGGTCCCCTCGCCCGGCTTGCTGTCGACCAGGATGTCGCCATGGTGGTCGGCGACGATCGAGTACACCACCGCCAGCCCGAGCCCGGTCCCTCCCTTGCGGAACGCTTTGAACGGTTGGAAGATCTCCCGGATCTGGTGAGGCTCCATCCCGACTCCCCCGTCACGCCAGCGGATCACGTAGTCGCCACCCGCCGGGGCCGCCTCCACCCGCATCGTACCACCCCGCGGCATCGCCTGGATGGCGTTGCGGGCGAGGTTGTAGAACGCCTGGCGGAGCTGTTGCGCGTCGGCGATCACGGGCCCGGCGTGCGGGGTGATATGCGTCTCGATCCGGTGGCCGGAGGTCACCTCGGCGGAGTTGGCGAACAGCGTCAGCGTCTCGTCGAGGATGAGGGCGATGTCGCACGCTTCGCGCCGCAGGTCGGGTGGGCGCGCGAACCCGAGGAACGACTCGATGATGTTGGACAGGCGCCGCGACTCCTCGACGATGATGTGCGAGAGCTTGCGCTCGTTCGCTCCGAGGCCGGGGACCTTGCCCAGCACCTGCGCCGACCCCGAGATCGACGCGAGCGGGTTGCGGATCTCGTGGGCGATGCCCGCGGCCATCTCGCCGACCGCCTCCATGCGCTCGCGCAGGCGCTCGCGCTTCGCGGCCTCGCGTGCCTCGGTGACGTCGCGAAAGTGCACGACGAGGCCGACGAGCGTGCCGGCGCCGTCGGTGAGGGCCGTGACCGTGCATCCGACCGAGACTGCTCCCCCGACGATCGCCCCCTCGAGCCTGACCGGCGAGCCCAGCGCGAGGCGGGCGAGCACGTCGGGCCAGAGGACGCCTTCCAGCGGCAGCAGTGACGACACCGGCCGGCCCTCGAACGGCCCCGACTCACGCAGGATCCGGTGCGCAGCCGGGTTCGCCAGCACGACGCGGCCGTCCACGTCCGCCGCCAACACCCCGGAGTCCACCGCCCGCAGGACGTCGGCCGAGACCGCGAACAGCCGCGCGGAGGCCGCCCTCTCCCCCTGCAGTCGGTCCTCGGCCCGTTGCAGCGAGTGCGCGAGGTAGGAGGTCAGCAGCGCGACGATGGCGAACCCGGCGCCGGTCACGACGAGCTGGAAGGCGAGCGCCGACGGGCCGAGCGGCGGCAGCGAGGGGCCAAACCGGGACGGCTTCAGGAAGCCGTACGCGACCGCCTCCACGAGGGCGCCGTACATGACGAACGCGGCACCCGCCACGGTCAGCGCACCCCGCAGGCCGAACATCAGCGCCCCGATCGCGAGCACGATGAGGAAGAGGAACGCGAACGGGGAGGAGGGACCCCCGGTCAGGTACACCAGCGTGGCGATGATGGCCAGGTCCCCGGAGAGCTGCAGCGCGCCGTGGAGCCGCGGCGGGACGCGCAGCAACCAGAACACGATCCAGACGAGCGACAGCAGGTAGGTGAGGCCGGCGACCCGAACCAGCGGTGCGATCGGGAGGATCTCGTCGGTGGTGCTCTGCACCAGCAGGGCGCCGACGAGCAGCGCCGACATCGCGACGAGGCGGAGACCGAGCAGCCACTTCGCGACGCGCTCCGTCGACAGAGCAACGCCTTCCGCGGCTCTGCCCCGGCTGGCCGAGCGGGAGGCGTCGTCGATCATCCGATCTTCGAGATCATCGAGAACATCGGCAGGTACATCGAGATCACGATGCCGCCGACGATGATGCCGAGGATGAAGATCATGACCGGCTCGATCAGCTTCATCATCCCGGCGACGGCCACGTCGACCTCCTCCTCGTAGAACTCGGCGATCTTGTTGAGCATCGTGTCCATCGCGCCGGTCGCCTCGCCGACGCCGATCATCTGCACCACCATCGGCGGGAACTGGTTGGTGGCCTTGAGCGGGTCGGCCATGTTCTTGCCCTCTTCGACCTGTTTGCGCACCTCGAGGATCGCCCGCTCGATCACGGCGTTGCCCGAGGTACGGGCCGTGATCTCCAGCGCCTCGAGCACGGGCACGCCGGCGGAGAGCAGCGTGCCGAGAGTGCGGCAGAACCGTGCCACCGCGATCTTGCGCAGGACGGGTCCCAGGATCGGCGCCTTCAACAGCAGCCGGTCGATCACGAGCTTGCCCTGCTCGGTCTTGTAGTAGCGGCGCAGCGCGTAGATCCCACCGGCAACGACGCCGACGATCAACCACCAGAAACGGCCGATGAACTTCGACATTGCCACGACCATCCTGGTCGGCAGCGGGAGGTCGGCGCCGAGGGAGACGAACAGCGCGCCGAACACGGGGATGACCTTCCAGAGGATGACGTAGACGACCAGGCCTGCGATCGACAACACAGCGATCGGGTAGATCATCGCGGCCTTGACCTGGG
This sequence comes from Acidobacteriota bacterium, assembly GCA_021818005.1. GTDB lineage: Bacteria > Acidobacteriota > Thermoanaerobaculia > Thermoanaerobaculales > Thermoanaerobaculaceae > RBG-13-68-16. The sequence goes on from JAKAFI010000084.1 coordinate 6,645, forward strand.
CCTTCAGGCGGGCGTTCTTTTCGATATAGCTGGCCAGCCGCTGCAGGATCGTGTCGAGGATGCCGCCCGCCTCGCCGGCCGCGACCATGTTGACGAACAGGTCGTCGAACGCCTGCGGGTGCTTCTTCATCGCGTTGGCGAGCGAGGAACCGGACTCCACGTCCTCGCGCACCTGCAGGATGATGCGCTGGAAAGCCTTGTGGTCCTGCTGTTCGCCCAGGATCTGCAGGCACTGCACCAGCGGCAGCCCGGCGTCGATCATCACCGAGAACTGGCGCGTGAAAACTGCCAGCACCTTCTCGGGGACGCCGCCGCGCAACCGGGGGACGGCGATCTCCTTCCCCTTCTCCTTGACGGTAATGGGGACGATCTGCTGCCGCCGCAGCACGGCGAGCACTGCATCCTTGCTGTCCGCCACCAGGACGCCGCCCTGGGGACGGCCGGCGCGGTCACGGCCCTTCCACTCGAAACTCGGCATGGCCTAACCCCTCCCGGAGACCCGCGGCGCCGCCCCCGGCTGCACCACGCCGGTGCCGCGGTTGATCATGTCCTGCAGCTCCTCGGGGTTGGAGCTGTGCGCCAACGCCACCTGCAGCGCGATCATCCGCCGCTGGTAGAGCGTCGCGAGCGACTGGTTGAACGTCTGCATCCCGTGCTTGATCTGTCCGGTCTGCATCGTCGAATAGATCTGGTGCACCTTGTCCTCGCGGATGAGGTTGCGCACCGCGCTGTTGGGGACCAGGACCTCGCAGCAGAGCACCCGCCCCTTACCGCTGGCGCGCGGCAGCAGCGCCTGGCAGATGATCCCCTCAAGGACGAACGAGAGCTGCGCCCGCACCTGCGGCTGTTGGTGCTCGGGGAAGACGTCGATGATGCGGTTGATCGTCTGCGGCGCCGAGTTGGTGTGCAGCGTGGCGAAGGTGAGGTGGCCGGTTTCGGCGATCTGCAGTGCCGACTCGATCGTCTCCAGGTCGCGCATCTCGCCGATCAGCACGACGTCCGGATCCTCGCGCAGCGCGGAGCGCAGCGCGTTGGGATAGGACTGCGTGTCGGCGTGCAGCTCGCGCTGGTTCACCATCGCCTTCTTGTGCGTGTGCAGGTACTCGATCGGGTCCTCGATCGTGACGATGTGGAGCGCTTTCTCCGCGTTGACCTTGTCGAGCATCGCCGCGAGCGAGGTGGACTTGCCGCAGCCGGTTGGCCCGGTCACGAGCACGAGCCCTCGCGGCCGGTCGCACAGCGATTCCACGACCGCGGGCAGGCCGAGGTCCTTGAACCCGAGGATCTCGTACGGGATCCTGCGGAACGCTCCCGCCACCGCGCCGCGCTGGAAGAAGATGTTGGCGCGGAACCTGGCCAGCCCCTTGATACCGAACGAGAGGTCGAGCTCGAACGTCTCCTCGAGCCGGTGCTTCTGCGCATCGGTGAGCACCGAGTACGCGAGCCGCTTCGTCTCCGGCGCGGTCAGCGCGGGCAGCGGCAGGCGTTCGAGAACGCCGTCCACACGGATGACCGGGGGCGTGTTGGTCGTGATGTGAAGGTCGGTGGCGCCCTTCTCGACCATCGTCTTCAGCAGCTCGTGCAGCGTGATCGCCATAATGTCCCCTGCTCTCCCTCTAGAGTACCGTTTCCCGTACCACCTCGTCGATCGTCGTCAGCCCTTCGCGGATCTTCTGCAGGCCCGACTGCCGCAGCGTGATCATCCCTTCCTCCACCGCCTTGCGCCGCAGCTCGACCGCGGTCGCGCCGGAGAGGATCAGCTCGCGCATATCTTCGGTGATGTCCATCACCTCGAAGAGGCCGAGGCGCCCCTTGTAGCCGCTGTTGTTGCACTTGTCGCACCCGCGCCCCTTGGCCAGCTTGAGGCTGTGCGCCTCGCTCTCCGGGAACCCGACCGAGAGCAGGGCCTGGATCGGGGTCTCGATCTCCTCCTTGCAGCTCTGGCACACCTTGCGGATGAGGCGCTGGGCCGCGATCACGTTGACCGACGTGGCGACGAGGAAAGGCTCAATCCCCATGTTCATCAGGCGCGAGATCGTAGACGGAGCGTCGTTGGTGTGCAGGGTGGAGAGCACGAGGTGCCCGGTGAGCGCCGCCTTGATCGCGATCTCCGCCGTCTCGAAGTCGCGGATCTCGCCGACGAGGATGATGTTCGGGTCCTGGCGCAGGAACGAGCGCAGCGCGGCGGCGAAGTTGAGCCCGATCGAGTCCTTCATCTGGACCTGGTTGACGCCGGGGAGCTGGAACTCCACCGGGTCCTCCGCGGTCATGATGTTGGTTTCCGGCACGTTGACCCGCTGCAGTGCGGAGTACAGCGTGTTGGTCTTGCCGGAACCGGTCGGGCCGGTGACCAGGACCATGCCGTACGGCTTGAGGATGTTGTCCTCGAACTTCTTCAAGCTCGACTTCTCGAACCCGAGCTTGGTCATGTCCAGGCGCAGGTTCTCCTTGTCGAGCAGCCGCAGCACCACCTTCTCCCCGTGCAGCGTGGGCAGCACGGAGACGCGGAAGTCGAGTTCGCGCATCCGCCCTTCGATCTTGGCCTTGAGCTTGATGCGGCCGTCCTGGGGCAGCCGCTTCTCGGCGATGTCGAGCTTGGCGAGCACCTTGATGCGCGAGGTGATGGCGTCCTTCAGGCGCTGCGGCGGGTTCATCACCTCGCGCAGGAGCCCGTCGATGCGGTAGCGGACCCGATAGCTCTTCTCGTACGGCTCGACGTGGATGTCCGACGCCCCGCGCTTGATCGCGTCCGTCAGCATGATGTTCACAAGGCGGACAACCGGGGCCTCCTGTGACTCCTCGGCCAGCTTGGCGACGTCGAGCTCCTCCTCCTCCTCCATCAGCTCGAGCGCCGCCTCGTCGACCGTCGTCAGGTCCTCCATCACCTTCTTCAGCTCCAGCTCGCGGGACGACCCGAAGTTGCGGTCGATGCGCTCGCGGATCGCCTCTTCCGAGGCGACGACCGGCTCGACGCGGTAGCCGGTCATGAAGGTGATCTCGTCCATGGCGAAGATGTTGGTCGGGTCGGTCATCGCCAGCGTGAGCGTCGCGCCGGTCTTGTTCACGGGGATGACGTTGTACTTGCGGGCGAGGTCGACCGGGATGATCTTCGCGACCCCGGGGTCGATCTCGAAGTGCCGCAGGTTGATCGAAGGCACGCCGAACTGGTGCGACAGGCACTCGATGATGTCGTCCTCGGTGACGAAACCGAGCCGCTGCAGGATCTCGCCCAGCTTGCCGCCCGTGGCCTTCTGCTCCTCGAGCGCCTTGTTGAGCTGCTGCTGATTGACCAGCTGGGCCTTGAGAAGCAGTTCGCCAAGCTTCAGGGCCATGCGACTCCCTTCCGTGAACTTTCGATCCGCTTGCGGATTCTATCATCCCGGACGCAGCGCACTCCAGCGCAAGCGGGACGCGGCCCGAGCGGGTTCGCGCCGGCCGCGGCCGGCTACGCCGTTCCGGCGATCGCCGCCAGCAACGCGTCGAACACTGCTTCTACCTGAACCTCACCCGCGCCGCCGGTGCGCGCCCGGCCTCGCCCCGCGGCCGTGCCGGCGGCCGCGACCAGGCGCGCGTGCGCTCCCCTCGGCCCGTTGCGGGCCGGGTCGGTGGCGACGAACACCGCCACGGTCGGGACGCCGAGAGCCGCCGCCAGATGGACCGGGCCGGTGTCGCCGCCGACCACGACCGCGCACTGCGAGAGCAGCACCGCCAGCTCCGGGATCGAGGTCCGCGGAGCCAGCGCCACGGCCCCTCCCGCCGCCGCCGCGACCTCCTCCGCCAGTTTCCTCTCGCCCGGGCCCCAGACGACGAGCGGCGAGAGGCCGGCCGCCGCGGCCTTCCGTCCGAGCCCCGCGAAGCTCGCGGCCGGCCAGCTCTTGCCGGCGCCGCCGGTCGCCGGCAGTAGCGCCACGCGTCCGGCCACGCGCTCCCCTCCATCACACGCACCGCCTCCGAGCAGGAAGCGGCCGTCGGGGGCCGCCCCGAACGGCGGCCGGCGGCCGAGCGCCGCCAACAACGACAAGTTGATGTCGACGACGTGGCGCGCCTCGGGGGCCGGCGACACCGTGCGCGTGTACCACGCCCCGGCGAGCGCCTCCCGCCGGTGGGCGCGGTCCAACCCGGCCCGCTCGCCGGCGCGGGAGAGCGCGGCCCACACGGCCGACTTGACCAGCCCTTGGGGATCGAGGGCCAGGTCGGCCCCGAAGCGGCGCAGCGCCGCCCGCGCCGCGACGACCTCGCGGC
>JAKAFI010000085.1 GCA_021818005.1 Acidobacteriota bacterium
GACCCCCGGCGCCGTCGCGACCGTGCTCGCCGTGTCGCTCGCGGCGGCGCTGCTGGCGTCGCTCGCCCCGGCGCGCGCCGCCGCCCGCCGCAACGTCCTCGAGGGCCTGCGCTATGAGTGACGCGCTCGTGATCGCCCGCGGCGTGCGCAAGGGGTACGGGAGCGGTGAGCGCCGGGTGGAGGTGCTGCGCAACCTCGACCTCGAGGTGGCCAGGGGCGAGATGCTGGCGGTCGCCGGCCCCTCGGGGGTCGGCAAGAGCACCCTGCTGCACCTGCTCGGGCTGCTCGACCGCCCGGACGGCGGCGAGTTGCTCCTGTTCGGCAGCGACGTCGCGGCGCTCTCGGTGGAGGAGCGGGCGCGCTGGCGCAACCGGCGCATCGGCTTCGTGTTCCAGTTCCACGCGCTGCTCCCGGAGTTCACCCTCGAGGAAAACGTCGCGATGCCGCTCCTGATCGCCGGCCAGCCGCGACGGTCGGCGCTGGCGGCCGCCGCGGAGCAGATCGCCGCGGTCGGTCTCGAGCACCGCCGCACCCACTTTCCGGACGAGCTGTCGGGGGGGGAGCAGCAGCGCGGGTCGGTGGCGCGGGCGCTGGTCGCCGCCCCCGAGCTCTTGCTCGCCGACGAGCCGACCGGAAACCTCGACGCCGCCAACGCGGAGGCGCTGTTCGAGACGTTCGAGGAGCTGCATTTGAGCCGTGGTCTGACGAGTGTTATCGTGACCCACAACGAGGCCCTGGCCGGCCGCTGCGGACGCACGCTGCGGCTGACCGGGGCCGATGTCGAGGTGGGATGCTCGAGAACCTGACCGAGAGAGCCCGGCGGACGCTGTTCTTCGCTCGCTACGAGGCGGCCCAGGCCGGTGCGCCGAGCATCGGGTCCGAACACGTCCTGCTCGGGCTCCTGCGCGAGGGCGACGAGGCCGTCGAGCAGCTCCTCGAGCGTTTCGCCACCAGCGGCGAGCAGCTCCGCGCCGAGCTCGGCGCCGCGGCCGGCGGCCGCGACGTCCAGGCGCCGGGCGAGCTGCCGCTCGCCGAAGACGCGCGCCGGATCCTGCTGCTGGCCGCGCACGAGGCCGAGGTCCTCGGGCAGCCCGCGGTGGGGAACGAGCACATCCTGCTCGCGATCGTCCGCCTCGACCAGACGGCCGGGGCGCGGGCGCTGGCCGCGCACGGGTTGTCGCTGGCCGCGGCGCGGGACGAGCTGGGCGAGATCTGGCGGGCGCGCGACCTGAAGAAGGGACGCCACGAGCTGGCGTCGCTCGCCGAGTTCGGCCGCGACCTGACCGAGCTGGCCGCGGGCGGCAGCTTCGATCCGCTCGTCGGGCGCGAGGAAGAGGTCGACCGCATCGTCCAGATCCTCCTGCGCCGGACGAAGAACAACCCGGTCCTGCTCGGTGAGCCGGGCGTGGGCAAGACGGCGATCGTCGAGGGGTTGGCGCAGCGCATCGCCGCGGGCCGCGTCCCGGTGCAGCTGGCCGAGCGCCGCATCGTGGCGCTGGACCTCTCGCTGGTGGTGGCCGGGACGAAGTACCGCGGCCAGTTCGAGGAGCGCCTCAAGGCGATCCTGAAGGAACTGCGGGAGAACCCGGAGATCATCGTCTTCATCGACGAGCTCCACGTGCTGATCGGCGCCGGGTCGGCCGAGGGCTCGCTCGACGCGGCCAACATCCTCAAGCCCGCGCTGTCGCGCGGCGAGGTCACGTGTGTGGGCGCCACGACGCTCAAGGAGTACCGCAAGTACATCGAGAAGGACCGCTCGCTCTCCCGCCGGTTCCAGCCGGTGGCGGTGCAGCCGCCCGACGAGGCGGCGACGCTGGGGATCCTCGAAGGTGTCCGCGAGCGCTACGAGGAGTTCCACCACGTCCGCTACACGGCGGATGCGCTGCGGGCCGCAGTCGAGCAGTCCGGTCGCTACATCGCCGACCGCTTCTTCCCCGACAAGGCGATCGACGTGCTCGACGAGGCCGGGGCGCGCGTGAAGCTGCGCGGGGCCGCCTCGACCGAGCAGCTGCGGCGGCGGCAGGGTGAGGCGAACCGGCTGGTGCGGGAGATGAAGCGCGCGATCTCGGCCAAGGACTTCGAGGGCGCAGTGGGGCTGCGCGAGCAGGAGCTGCACCTGCGCGCCGAGATCAAGCGGTTGTCGGCGAGTTCGCCCACCCCCTCGCCCGCGGCCGAGGTCGGCCGCGCCGACGTCGAGGACGTGATCGCATCGTGGACCGGGATCCCGATCTCGACGCTGCGCGAGGACGAGGTCGAGCGCCTCGCGCGCATGGAGGAGACGCTCCGCCAGCGGATCGTCGGCCAGCACGAGGCGATCTCGGCGATCGCGCGCGCGATCCGCCGCTCCCGCCTCGGAGTCACCAGAGGGTTGCGGCCGATCGGCTCGTTCCTCTTCCTCGGCCCCTCGGGCGTGGGCAAGACCGAGGCGGCCCGTCAGCTCGCGAGCCTCCTCTTCCACTCCGAGCGGGCGCTCGTCCGCTTCGACATGTCGGAGTACATGGAGAAGCACGCCGTGTCGAAGCTCATCGGCTCGCCCCCCGGCTACGTCGGGTTCGAGGAGGGCGGGCTGCTCACGGAGCGGGTGCGCCGCCAGCCGTACTCGGTGGTCCTGCTCGACGAGATCGAGAAGTCGCACCCCGACATCGCCAACCTGCTCCTGCAGATCATGGAGGACGGTATCCTGTCCGATGCCTACGGTGACCAGGTCGACTTCAAGAACACCCTCATCGTGATGACGTCGAACCTCGGAACCCGGGACCTGCTCGCGGGCGGGTCCCAGGTCGGCTTCACGGAACGCGGCGGCGGGCCTTCGGAGCCGGAGATCCGCGACGCGGTGATGCGGGAGCTCAAGCGTCGCTTCCCGCCGGAGTTTCTCAACCGGCTCGACGACATCGTCGTCTTCCACCCGCTGCAGCCGGCGGAGCTCCGCCAGGTGGCGCAGCTGCTGGTCGGCGACGTCGTGGCCCACCTCGGCCGGCGCGGCATCACGCTCGAGGTGCCTCCGGAAGCGGTGGAGTGGCTCCTCGACCATGCCGGCGGTGACCCCTCGGCGGGCGCGCGGCCGTTGCGGCGCGCGGTGGCGCGCTACCTGGAGGACGCGATGTCCGATTATCTGATCTCCCACCGGCATGCGGAGGGCGAGGCGCTGTTCGCACAGGTGGCTGGAGAACGTCTGGTGGTGGCGGCACGGGAGGCTGTGTGCGAACAGTAGCGGCTCTCATCCTGGCGGTCGCGGCGCTGGCCGCCGGAGCGGCGGGCGCCGACGACGCCGCCAAGGCGGCGGCGCCCGAGCCGAAGGCGGCCGTCACCTCGGCGGAGCCCGCGCAGCCGATCGTCACGGAGATCAAGGTCGTCGGCGGCGCCACCATCACCGCGGACACGGTCGAGTACTACCTCAACGTCTCCCCCGGAGACGTGTTCAACCCCAAGGCGATCGCCAAGAGCTTCCGGCGGTTCTGGGATTCCGGTCTGGTCGAGAACCTCAAGGTCGAGTACGAGGACATCGCCCCGGGCAAGGTGCGGCTGATCGTCACGGTGCGCGAACGCCCCAAGGTGGTCGCGTACGACTTCGAAGGGAACAAGAAGATTTCCAGCTCGTCGCTGCGGGAGAAGCTGGACACGGCCAACGTGACGCTCAAGCGCAACGTCCCGCTGCGGAGCTCGGAACTCAAGCGCATCCAGCAGGCGATCCTCGACATCTACGCCAAGGACGGCTACGCCAGCGCGGTCGTCGAGCCGGTGGTCACCGAGACGGCCCCCAACGAGCGCAAGGTGGTGTTCAAGATCGACGAGGGCGCCAAGGTCAAGATCGGTGAGATCCGCTTCGAGGGGAACAAGGTCTTCTCCAGCCGCAGGCTGCGGATGGCGCTGAAGAAGACCAAGGAGAAGGCGTTCTTCCGCGTCTTCAGCAAGAAGACGATCTGGAGCAAGGAGAACTGGGGCGAGGACTCGGAAAACCTGAAGAAGTTCTACATGAACCACGGCTACAAGGACATCGTCGTCGGCGAGCCGAAGGTCGATCTGATCGCGCGCAACCCCGGCGGGCACACCCAGGCGGAGAAGAAGTACCGGATGGTGGTGACGATCCCCGTGCAGGAGGGGAAGAAGTTCAAGATGGGCGAGCTGTCGATCAAGGGTGCGACGGTGTTCGATGCGAAGCAGCTGCGCAAGCTGTACGAGGTCAAGCCCGGCAAGACGTACAACTACTCGAAGATCGAGAACGGCAACGAGGCGGTGCGCAACCTGTACCAGGGGCGGGGCTACATCTACTCGTACACCAACCAGAACCTCGTCGACAGCAAGGACAAGCCGGACACGGTCGACGTCGTCGTCAACGTCTTCGAGGGCGACCGCTTCCGTCTCGGCCGCCTCGAGTTCTCCGGCAACACGAAGACGCAGGACAAGGTGATCCGCCGCGAGGTCCGTCTCTACGAGGGCGACTGGATGGACATGGGGCTGTTCAAGAAGTCGATGTTCAAGGTCAACCAGCTCGGCTACTTCAAGCTCAAGGAGGACCCGCTCGACTTCAAGTTCGACGACAAGAACCGCCTCGTCAACGTGACGATCAAGGGCGAGGAGACGGGGAAGACCGACGTCCAGTTCGGCTTCGGCTACTCGCAGCTCGAGGGGTTCTTCGGGCAGTTCAACTTCAACACGCGCAACTTCCTCGGCCGCGGCGAGGTCCTCGGCCTCGGCGTGCAGACCGGTGTGACCGGCAACAGCTATTCGCTGTCGTTCTCCGAGCCGTACTTCATGGACAAGCGCATGCTCGTCGGCGGCTCGATCTACAACCAGACCGTGGACTACAGCGCGCTGACCAACTCCCTGAGCGACTACCGGCGCAAGGGGAAGGGCGGCTCGCTGGTGTGGGGGCTGGGGGTCGGGAACTTCGGCCAGTTCTCGGTCACGTACAGCTACGAGGACGTGTACGCGCGGTACAGCGTGCTGCGTACGCTTGGCCCCAACACGCCGGTGCAATACCCGCACGGGAACCCGCTGACGCCGCCGTACACAGGGATGGTGGTCGGCGACAAGTTCTACGAGATCTACGAGGGCGTCACCTCCGCGCTGACGCCGGGTTACGCCTACGACTCGCGCGACGACCCGTTCGACCCCAGCGAGGGGCTCTCCTACTACCTGCGCGTCCGCTACGCCGGCGGCCCGTTCGGCGGGGACTTCGACTACCTCAAGCCGGAGTGGGGCGCGACGATCTTTCACCCGTTGAGCAGGCGCACGATCCTCGCCGCCAACTTCGAGGGCGGGATCGAGAAGTCGCTCAACGGCGTGGCGATCCCGTTCTACGACCGCTACCGCCTCGGCGGGGAGCGCTCGTTGCGCGGCTTCGAGTGGTACTCGGTGCTGCCGCGCACGAAGAGCGGCGCCTACTTCGTCGACGCCAACGGCGTGCAGCTCGGAGGCGACCGCTACCTGCAGCTCAACCTCGAGTACCAGATCAAGGTCGGTGGGCCGCTGAAGTTCATCCTCTTCACCGACATCGGCAACACCTGGTACGAGACGCAGGGGTGGGACATCGGCCTGATGCGCTACTCGTACGGCGCCGAGCTGCGCGTCTTCCTGCCGATCTTCCAGGCGCCGCTGCGCTTCATCTACGGCATCAACCCGCACCCGTTCCCCGACGAGAAGAAGTCGAACTTCCTCTTCTCGATCGGGAGCACGTTCTGATGTGATCGCGCGCGGGGGCGCCCCCGCGCCGCGGCGTCACGGCGCCGGCGGGGGCGGCGGTGCTGCTGCGCGGCTCCCGTGCTCGCCGCCCGTCTCCTTGATGAAGCCGGCGAGCGTCAGCGCGCCGGGGAACCCGTCGGCGGCCGGGGTGTCGGAGCCCGCGCGCTCGCGCACGTCGGCCACGGTGATCGCCTCCGGGGAGAGCGCCAGCCGCCAGCCGGCGGCGGCGCCGACCAGGATCGGCGGGGTCGCGGCGAGGCGGGCGAGCACGTCGTCGCCGGTGTGCCCGAGCATGCGCACGACCGCGTCGGTGGGCAGCGTGCCGTTGCAATGGACCGCGGCGAGGAGGTCGAGGAGGCGGCGGAGCCCGTCGGAGCGCGGCGTCGCGGCGACGTGCCCGACGACCCAAGACGCCTCGGCTCCGAGCAGGATCGCGAACCAGAGCAAGAAGAGCGAGACGAGGAAGAAGAGGAGCATCCCGAGCGACCCGTAGACCACGTTGTTGAAGTGCCCGGCGAGGCCGAGGTAGCTCTGGAACGAGAGGTGGACCAGGGTGAGGGCGAACGCGCCGACCACGGCGCCGGTGACCGCCGCCCGCCACGACACCCGGGTGTGCGGCACCCAGCGGTACAGGGCGGCGAGCGCCACGCCGGCGAGGACGACCGGGAGCGGGCGCATGAACGGCGCCACCAGCGGGTACCAGGGGCGCGAGGAGAGCCAGTACAGGCCCGAGAAGAGCGCCGCGATCAGCAGCGGCCCGGTCACGATCACGGTGGCGATCGAGACCAGGCGCACCTCCCAGCGGCGGCGGCGGGGCAGGCCCCAGATCGCGTTGATGACCTCCTCGACCTGCCAGAGGGCGTTGCAGGTGATCGCGACCGAAACCGCGACCGCGACCCACCCGAGCGCCGCGGTGCGCTCGGCGAAGGCGGCGAGCGTGGCCTGCACGTGCGCGGGAGAGAACGGCAGCACGGCGGCGATCCCGTTCACGACCTCGGCGGCCCGTTCCGGCTGCACGCGCCCGACCATGACGAGCGCCACCGTCAGGAGCGGGACGATCGACAGCAGCGTGGTGTACGCGAGCGCGCCGGCGCGCAGCATGAGCTGGTCGCGGAACTGGGCGCGGGCAAGCTCCGCGAGGAAGCGGGCGGGCCCCGGCGGCAGGCGCCTCAAAGCTCGACCGTCTCCTCGAGCTCCGGCAGCGAGCAGCGCCAGCCGAAGCGGGCCGTGAACCGGTCGGCCAGGGCTCGGCTGGCGTCCGGCTCGCCGTGGGTCACGAAGACCGTGCGCGGCGCCCGGGCCGGCGCATCGGCCCAGATCGCCAGCTCGTCGGCGTCGGCGTGGGCCGAGAGCGACGGGATGCTGCGGATCTGCGCCCGTACCGGGACCATCTCGCCGAAGATCTTGATCTCGCGCTCGCCGTCGAGCAAGCGCCGCCCCCGCGTCCCCTCGGCCTGGAAGCCGACGAACACGACCGTCGTGGCGGGATCGGGGAGCCGGTGCCGGAGGTGGTGGAGGATGCGTCCGCCGGTAGCCATCCCGGACGCCGAGATGATGATCGCCGGCCCGGTGAGGGCGTTGAGGCGCTTCGACTCGTCGACCCGGCCGACGACCGCGAAGTTGGGCGGGGCGAGCGGGTCGACCCCCTCGCGCATGAGCTCGCGCATCTCGGCGTCGTGCTCGAGGGCGCAGGAGCGGTACGCGGCGGTCGCCTCGCGCGCCATCGGCGAGTCGAGGTAGATCGGCAGCGGCGTGATCGCGCCGTCTTCGGCGAGCTCGCGGAGGAAGTAGAGCAGCTCCTGCGTGCGGTCGATGGCGAACGCCGGGACGAGGATCACACCGTTGCGGGCGGCCGCCTCGTTGATCGCCTCGGCAAGCTGGTCGCGCGGGTCGCCGGGGTCGTGCAGGCGGTTCCCGTACGTCGACTCGACGACGAGGACGTCGGAGCCGGGGTACGGCTCGGGTTCCCTGAGGATCGGGACGCCGTACCGGCCGACGTCGCCGGAGAAGTAGACGGTCATGTGCCCGCCGCCGGCCACCTTGACGCGCAGCTCGACCGCCGCGGCGCCCAGGATGTGACCCTGGCGGTGGTAGCGGAACTCGATGCCGGGGCGGAGGGTGAACGTCTGCCCGAACGGCACGCTGGCGACGGTGTGGAGCGCCTCCTGCGCGTCGCGCACGGTGAACAGCGGCAGCGCCGGCGTGTGCTTGGAGGACCCGACCTTGTTGGCGAAGCGCGCCTCTTCCTCCTGCAGGTGGGCCGCGTCGGGGAGCACGGCGTGCAGCAGGCGCGCCGTCGGCGGCGTCGCCAGCGTCGGCCCGCCGAACCCGTCGCGGACCAGCCGGGGGAGAAAGCCGGTGTGGTCGACGTGCGCGTGCGTGAGGATGACCGCGGCGAGCGAGGACGGCGGGAGCGGGAACGGCTCCCAGTTGCGCTGCCGCAGCTCCTTCCTCCCCTGGAAGAGCCCGGCATCGATCAGGATCCGGGTGCCGTGGACATCGACGAGGTAGCGCGAGCCGGTGACGGTTCCCGTGGCGCCGAGGAAGGTGAGCGAGACCATAAGGACTTCTTACCATACCCGGCGCCGGCACGGGCTTCAAGGCAAAACCGCATGTCTCACGCCCCGAGTGCCTTGCCTCCCGTTCGCGGCGGGCGTACGATGGTAGTGATCAGGGACGATCGGGAGGTGCCCATGACCACGGCGAAGAGAACCCCGGGTGTCGACGAGAAGATCGATCAGCTCGAGGAGTCGGCGAACGAGGTGCTCGAGGGGGCCAAGGAATCGATCGCGGAGGCCGAGGGATCGATGGAAAAGGCCAAGGAGGTCCTCGGCGAAGGCGTCGGGACGTTGCGCTCCCGCTCCGCGGAAGCGTACAGCAAGGCCCGTGCGTACCTCGCCGACGCGCGCGCGGCGCTCGAGAGCGCGCGGGAACGGACGGGGGAGCTGTACGGACGCTCGCGCGAGGTCGCCGAGGAGGCGTACGAGAAGGCGAAGGAGCAGTTCGACAAGCTCGCCTCCGAGGTCAAGAAGGGGTACGCGAAGGTGAAGGCGAAGGTGCAGGAGGTCGACGTCAAGGAGGTGCGCGACGACGTCGTCGACTACGTCCGCCGCAACCCCGGCAAGTCGATCCTGATCGCCCTGGGCGTCGGCTTCGCGGTCGGCTACCTGGTGCGGCGGCGGGAGCCGTAGCCCATGAGCGACGAGACCCCCCGCGACGAGCACGGCGAGGGCCCCGAGCACGAGCGCGAGCTGTACGAGCTCGAGGGCGAGGAGGAGGCGGAGGCCGGTGACCGCCGGCATCTCGACGCCGATTTCCTCCTCGACAAGGTCATTCCCGACGAGATCGACTGGCGCGACCTGGTGCGCCGCCACCCGATGGCCGCAGTCGGGGTGGCGGCCGGGCTCGGTTTCCTCCTCGGCCGCTCCAAGGGCGCGGCGATCGTGGCCGGCGCCTCGGCCGCGCTCACCGGCGCAGTGATGCGCCAGCTCTCCGACGTGCTCGACGGCGAGGTCTTCGAGTTCTAGGGGGCGGCTCAGGCGCGGGCGCGCAGCGCCTCGAGCGCCCGGCGCATCGGCTCGGGGACGAGGCCGGAGACGTCGCCGCCGAGGTGCCAAATCTCGCGCACGATCCGTCCCGAGATGTAGGTGTACTGCTCGTTCGGGGTGAGGAACACGGTCTCGGCCAGGTTCCACAGTCGCCGGTTCATCAAGGCGATCTGGAACTCGTACTCGAAATCGGAAACCGCGCGCATGCCGCGCAGGATGACGCGTGAGCGGCTCTGCCTCATGAAATCCACGAGCAAGCCGGAGAACGCCGTCACCTCGGTCCCGGGCATCCCGGCCAACGTCTCGCGGATGAGCTCGACGCGCTGCTCGGCCGCGAGCAGCGGCGTCTTGTCGGTGTTGTGCAGGACGGCGACGATCACGCGCGGGAAGATCGTCGCGGCCCGTCGCACGATGTCGAGGTGGCCGAAGTGGAACGGGTCGAACGACCCGGCGTAGACCGCGGTGGTCGGCTGCTCGCTCACGGTGTCTCCTCCACGGCCGCAGTGGCGCGGTTGTGGTGGTCGTCCACCGCGCGCACCGCGAGCACGTGACGGCCGCGTTCGGCCGGAATGCGGAACGTCTCGTGTCTGCGGTCGAGCAGGCCGTCCTCCGGTGCGAGCGGGTGCCAGCGGTCGGCGTCGCGGTTCCACTCGGCCAGCTCGATCGGGGATAGGGCGTCGTCGACCGTGACGACCCACGTGTCGCCGCTGCGCGTGATCGTGACCTTCGGCGGCGTGTTGTCGACGGTGATCCAGCTCGAAAGCGCACTCGCCGTCAACGGTGCCTCGGGGTTGGCCGGCGCGTCGGACGCGGTGACGCGGAAACGGTACATCCCGTCCGCAAGCGCTTCCGTGTCGATCCCGAGCACGGTGGTCTCCAGATGGTCGCGCACCTTCCACCACGCCGGGTCGCCGGCGCGTTGCACCTCGACCTCGAAGCGCAGCGGGTCGCCGTTCGGATCGCTGGCCTTCCACGAGACGGTCTGGTAGCCGACGCGGTAGTACTTCTTGCCGACGCGCTCCTGCGCCTCCCTGGCCTGATCGTCCAGGGTGGTGAAGATCCCGGACAGCTCCGGGTGCTGGACGTCGACGATGTTCTCGGGCGGCGGCGGCCCCTTGAGGAACACGACGCCGGGCTCGTACACCGTGACCTCGGCGACCTCGGGAGGGAGGTTGATCTGGCGGTACGGCACCACCACGCGCCCGACCCTGGTGGTCGGCCCGGCCGGCATCAGCTCGAGCTCCCACTGCAGGTAGCGCGCCGGCGGCGCCGTCACCGGCGTGGCCGCGCACGGGGCCGCGGCGGACCACGCGCTCCATGTGTCGTCGGGGACCGCCACGACGCCGGAGCGGAAGCGCAACGTGCACCCGCCGCCGGGGGGCAGCTCGCCGACGAGCGAAGCGTCGCCCCACCGTGCCGGCTGGCCGGCATCGAGCGGCGGCGAGACCAGCGTGCCGTGCGGCTGGCCGGAGCGGTGCAGCAGGCGGACCGGTCCCTGGGTCAGGACCCAGTCGCCGCCCGACGCGACGCGGACCACCTGCGCCGCCGAGACGGTGTCGAGTTGCGCGGCCGACCCGTCGACCAGCTCCCAGAGCTGCCCCTCGAGGGTGGTGCCGATCACCAGGCCCA
>JAKAFI010000086.1 GCA_021818005.1 Acidobacteriota bacterium
CCGATCTGCCGAGTTCGGCCGCTTCCCGACTCGACAGCTTGACCGCCAGCCCGACCCGCTTCGGGGGCAGCTTCGGGATCTCGCCGTGCACCCTGTCATTCTAGCTCGGCGACGCAGCGCAGGGCGGCCCGTGCCGTGATCACGGCGTGGCTCCGCCGAGCAACGACGCGACCTCGCCGGGCTCGGGGAACCGGCCCTTCTCGTGTTTGGAGAACACTCTCCTGCCGTCCGCGATCACATCGAACACGCCGCCCGACCCCTTGATCAACCTGACTCGGGCGCCGAACGCTTCCTCCAGCTCGGCCACCAGACCGGCGGCCCTCGCCTGGTAGCCTCACACCACGCAGTACGTGATCTCGACGTTCACTCGGCCCTCCCCGCCCTGGCGTCGCCACGCGAAAACGCGGCGCGAAGCCACGGCATTTCGACCCCGGTCAGGACGGCCGCCAGCGCGCACGCCACGCCGGCGCCCGCCGCGGTCGCCGGCGCGCCGGCGTGCTCGGCGATCCACCCTGCGGCGAACCCGCCGATCGGCGAGAGGCCGCTGAACAGCCAGATGTAGAGCGAGACCACCCGGCCGCGCATGTGCGGCGGCGCCGTGGTCTGCAGGAAGCCGTTGGTCGTGGAGAGCTGGACCGCGACGCCGAACCCGATGAGGACCATCAGCGGGCTCGCGACGGTGAGGCTGCGGGTGGCCGCCAGCGCCACCAGGCCGAGTCCGAGCGTCCCCTGGCCCAAACCCATGATCAACCCGATGTGGCGTCCCGACCGACTGGCCGCCGCCGCGATCGCGCCGAAGACGGCGCCCAGGCCGCCGCTCGACATCAGGATGCCGAACCCGCGCACGCCGCCGTGCAGCACGTCGCGCGCGAACACCGGCAGCAGCGTCGTGTACGACAGGCCGAACACCGAGGTCACCGCAATCGCGCCCAGCATCGTTCGGACCTGGCGGTTGCCCCAGGCGTAGCGCACGCCCTCGCCGAGCTCTTCCCGAAGTGACCGTGTCTGGCGCCGCGGCGCCGGCTCCGTGCGGATCGTCAGCAGCGCCACCAACACCGCCAGATAGCTGACCGCGTTGGCCGCGAAGCACACCCCCTCGCCCCACGCCGCCACCATCACGCCCGCGAGCGCCGGGCCGACCATGCGCGCCGCGTTGAACGCGGAGGCGTTGAGCGAGACCGCGCTCTGCAGATCCTCGACCCCGACGATGTCCACCTGGAGCGTCTGTCGGGCCGGGGTGTCGAGCGTGTCCACGATCCCCTGGGCGAACGCCAGCAACAGCACGTGCCAGACACGGACCGTCCCGGAGAGCGTGAGCGCCGCCATCACGGTCGCCTGCACCAGCGACAGCGACTGGGTGGTGAGGACCACGAGCCGCCGCGGCAGCCGGTCGGTGAACACGCCGGCGATCGGGGATCCGATCAGCGCGGGGCCGAAGCGCACCGCCGAGAGGACCCCGAGCACCAGCGGCGAGTCGGTGAGCCGGTACACGAGCCACGCCTGCGCCGTGGTCTGCATCCACGTGCCGTTGACCGAGAGCCACTGCCCGATCCAGTAGACCCGGAACGGCCGGTGTCGCAGCGCCCGGAACGCGTGCGACAGGCGTGAGGCGAGCCCCATGGCCGGTCACGGTAGCAGGAAAGCGTGGTCCGTGGTCCGTGGTCCGTGGTCCGAGGAAGACAAGACTTGCGCGCCGTCCTTGTCTTCCTTAACTTTGCTCTCCCCTCTTCCTGCAACTCTTAACTTTTCACTTTCAACTCTTCACTACTTGCGGGGCGGGAGCTTGGCGAGCAGGCCGGCGCGCCGCAGCGGGTCGAGGTCGGGGTCGAGGGCGAGATCGAGGCGATCCACGCCGTACTGGTCGCGCGCCCGCAGCAGCCAATCGAACGCCCGCTGCGTGTCCCCCAGCGCGGCCCAGCCGGCCGCGATGTTGTACGCGAGCGTCCCGACCGCCGGCACCTGCCCCTCGCGCCACAGCGAGGCCGCACGGTCGAGCGCCGCCCCGGCCGCCGCCCGATCGCCAGATCCGGCGCTCGCGCGAGCCAGGGCGAGGAACACCGCGGGGTCGGCCCCGTCCCCGGCGGCCAGGCGGCGCAGCACCGATCCCCCCTCGCCGAAGCGCCCGAGGCCGACCAGGGCCTCGCCGCGCGCCAGCACGAGGTCCGCGTCATCGGGCTTCTCGCGCAGCCGCTGTTCGGCGGCGTCGAGCACCGCCTGCCACTGCCTCAGTCGCTCCTCGTCCCAGCGCAGCAACGAGGCCCAGTACTGCGCGAACTGGTGCACGGCCAGCGGGCTCGTGCTCGTGAAGTCGAGGTGCTTCCGGATCGCCCGCGACAGCGCCTCGCGCGCCTCCTCGCCGCGGCCGAGCTGCTGCAGCGCGAACGCGGCGTACAGCGGGTACTTGTAGCGCGTCGGGAAGCGCTCCTCTCCTTTCGCCGCCGTGCGCAGGACATCGTCGAGCCGGCCCGCGAGGAGCTGAGAGAACGCCAGCTCCTCGCGCGTCGGGCTCCAGTCGGGACGCCAACCCGACTCGAGGAGTTTCTCGAGCAGGGGGATCGCCTCGGCGGGCCGGTCCTGGAACCGGTACGTCTGCGCCGCCCGGAACGTGAGCTCCCCGCTGCCGGGGAAGAACGCCCGCGCTCGTTCGAACACCTCGAGGCGCCGCTGGCTGTCCTCCGCGAGGACGGCCGCCACCTCCTCGATGACCACCGCCTCGGCCTCATCCGGGTGAGGGACGAGATGACGGGCCGCCGCGAGTTCCCCTTCCCAAGCGTTGAAATGGCCGGTGGCCTTGGCGTTGAGCGCGAGGTAGAGGTGCGCGGGCCAGAACCCCGGGTCGGCGGCGAGCGCCCGCTGGAACGCTTGTCTCGCCTCGCCGAGCCGGGTCCTTGCGTTCATCTGCAGCCCGTCGCGGAACGCCACCGCCGCGTCGAGCACTCGGGTCCGTCGCGCTAGGAAGGCGTGCATCGGGTCCGACCGCGCCAGCTCGCGGCACACCTGCTCGAGCTCGAGCGCCGACGCGACCGCGGCGACGGCGGCGGCGCCGCCGTCGCCGGCGACCGGCAGATCGAGAATCCTGATCACGGCGCCGGAGGCCGTGTCGGCCACGGTGAAGCGGAGCCGGCCCCCACCGGTGCCTCCGATCGCGAGCCCGTGGACGTGGAGGTCTGCGGCTCCGGAAGTGACCAGCTCGAGCGCTCCGCGCGCCGTGACCGCCCGCTGCAACCGGCCGTCGATCGCGGCCGTGAACCCGGCCGGCGGCGCCGGCGTCCCGGGTTGCACCGGATCGAGCGTGACCCGTAGCGGCGCGCCCGCCCGTTCCGGGCGAGCCGGGCCGTGGGGGTGCCATGCGAGCCAGACCGCGCCGGCCGCGACCGCGACCGCCGCGGCGGCCGCCACCCTGAGCCATCGCCGGCGCCCCGGCACGCCTGCACCGGCGACGGTGACATCGAGCGCCTCGGCCACGCTTGCGAGCGTCGGCCGGCGCGACCGCGCCGGCGACAGGCACGACCCGATGAGCCCGCGCACGTCGGCGGGCGTGTCGGGCGGGAGCCTCTCCAGGTCGGCGCGGCCGTCGGCCACGCGCTCCATGATCTCGACCACCGAGGAACCGGCGAACGCCCGCACCCCCATGAGCATCTCGGCCAGGCAGCACCCGAAGCTCCACGCGTCGCAGCTGGCGTCGCACTCCTCGCCGCGCACCTGCTCCGGCGACATGTACGCCGCGGTCCCGACCACCGCCGCGGTAGCGCCCAGCTCGGCGGTGACGTCTACGTCCTCGGCCGGGCGGCCCCCGGCCGAGAAGCGGGCGAGGCCGAAGTCGAGCACCTTGACCTCACCGCCGGGCGTGAGCATGACGTTGCCGGGCTTGAGGTCGCGGTGGACCACGCCGCGCGCGTGCGCCGCGGCGAGCCCGCGGGCGATCTGGCCCGCCACTCGCACCGCCTCGGGCCACGGCAATGGGCCCGAGCGCAACCGCCGCGCCAGCGACTCGCCGTCGATCAGCTCCATCACGAGGAAGCGGACCGGGCCGCGCGGCACATCGGCCACGCCTGGCGCCACACCGGCGTCCGGCACGGCCTCGCCCAGCTCGTAGATCTGCGCGACGTTCGGGTGGTTGAGGGCCGCGAGCGCGCGCGCCTCGCGCTCGAACCGCGCCACCCGGTCCGGCTCGCGCCCCAGTTCCTCGGGCAGTACCTTGATCGCGACGTCACGCCCGAGCCGCCGGTCGCGCGCCCGCCACACCTCGCCCATCCCTCCCCGCCCGAGGATGGAGATCAGCTCGAAACGCGACAGCAGCAGCCCCGGTCGCAGCATGGCCAACCTTGATGATAGTGCCTACGCGTCCAGCGAAGAAAAGTCGGGGCGAAGGGAGAGGGGAGAAGGGAAAAGAACCGGGCTGGCGTCCGGCGGCCCATCTCCGGTTTCTTCGCTCAACTCTCGTCCGGGCCGGGAGCCAGGGGAGAAACCTCCCCCGAACCGAGCTGGGTGCCGCTCTCCCGTCCGGTCACCGACTGCAACCGGTCGCCGACCTTGCCGGCGAGACGCTCAGCCTCCTCGTACTTGCGCTGGGCGTTCCCGAGGTGGGTGCCGACCAGGCGGAAGGTATCGGCAAACCGGCCGAACTCGCGTTGCAGGCGTTCGAGCTCGCGCAGGATCTCGTGCGCCCGCTCCTCCACCTGCATCCCCTTGAGCCCGGTGGCGATCGTCGAGAGGTACGCGAAGAACGAGTTCGGCGAGACCGGGACGACGCGCCGCCCGGTCGCGTACGCCAGCAGCGAAGCGCCCGCACCCAGCGCCTCGTCCTTGATGATCACCTCGTAGTACACGTTCTCGGCCGGGATGTACATGAGGGCGAACTCGAACGTCCCCTCGCCGGGCCGGATGTACTTGTCGGCGATCTCGTCGATGCGCGCCCGGACCGAGCGCTCGAACTCCTTGCGTGCGGCGGCGCGGCCCGCGTCGTCTCCGGCGGCGACCATGCGCTGGAACGACTCGAGAGGGAACTTCGCGTCCACCGGGACGAGGTGCTCGCGCAAGCGGATCACCGCATCGACGGTCTGGCCGTCGGCGAAGCGGTGCTGGATGGCGAACGCCCCCGGGGGCAGCACCTGGCGCAGGAACTCCTCGAGCGAAGCCTCCCCCATGTTGCCGCGCAGCTTCGGCGCCTTGAGGATCCCCTGCAGCTCCTCGATCTCGCGGCCGAGCGCCTGCATCCGCGTGGCCATCTCGGCGACCTGGCCGAGCTGCCCTTTGAGCTCACCGAACACCTTCGTCGCGCCCTCGAACTGCGCCCCGAGGTTCTGCTGCGACCGCGCCATCTGGGTGTTGACCGCCCCGACCAGCCCCTCGAGCTGGGCGGCCAGCGTGCGCCGCGCCTCTTCGAGCCCCTGGCGCAGCGCCTCGCCGGTGGTCGTCTGCCCTCCCTGCACCTGCACCCCGAACTCCCCCATGCGCTGATGGAAGCGGTCCACGACGTCGGTGATCTGCCGCCCGACCTGATCGAGCGTCTCCCGCTGCGCCTGGCCGAGCGTCGCCTGCACGCGCCCCAGCTCGTCGCGCAGCGCCTGCTCCTGGCGCCGGCCGCGGGCCAGCTGCACGACGACGAGCACGACGATCACGGCCGCCAGCACGGCCACCACGGCGAGCAACTCCGTCATGCCACCCCTCCCTCGGTCGCGCCCGCCGGCTGCACGAGCAACGTCCCCACCTCCCGTTCGGCCGCCCCCGCCAGGGTACGCCGGTCCGCGTGCGGCGGCGGGATCGGCCGGCCGAAGCGGACCTCGGCGACGATGCGCCGGTGCGAGACGAGGCGCCAGGCGTGCGCGAGGAACCCCTCGCCCTTGAACCAGCCGACCACCTCGAGGTTCGCTTCGGTGACCGGGTCGCCGTCGATCGCGAGGTACCGGATCGCGGCCGGCACCACCGGCGCCCCGGCGTCCACCGCCGCCTGGAACAGGCCGCTGCGGAACGGCAGCAGCGCGCCGCCGCCGGCCGACGTCCCCTCCGGGAAGCCGACCACCGTCGCGACCGCGAGCGCCGCGGTCACCTGGGCCACGCCCCGGGCGCCGGCGCGCGCGTGCTGCCGGTCGATGAAGATCGACGCACCGGCGGCGGCGAGGCCCCCGAACACCGGCCAGCGCCTCATATCGTGCCGCGCCGCGAACACGGCCGGGACGAGCGCGCCGACCGTCACCACGTCGACGTACCCCACGTGGTTGGCCACGACGAGCGAGCCCAGCGGCGGCAGCGGCCCGACCGGGCGCACCCGCAGGCCGAGGCAACGCGCCGCGAAACGGGCCCAGCGCGCGTTGTGCGGCGTGATCCGCCGCCAGCGCGTCGGGTACGGCGCCAGCACGGCCCCGATCGCCCGCGCCACCACCAGCCACGACCCGATCACGAACACGACCAGCCGCGCGACCGCCCGCACCCGGCTCGGCAACGCCATGGCCCCTTGTATCACGGCCCGGGCCCCACGAGGGAAAGGTGAGGCGTCGCGGCGGCGACAGAGCGAGGCGTGAAGGGTCGTCGAGACGACGGGAGCGGGCCGCCTTTTCCTCTGCTCCTCTGCTCCTCTGCTCCTCTGCTCCCTGAGCCCTTCGCTCCTCCTCCCGGCTGCCCCGCGCGGGGTAGCTGAACGGGTCTGGTCGTGATAACTTTCACGTTGGACGCCGGCATCCCGGCGCCGGAGGTTTCCGATGTCCGATGTCCGACCGTTCCGGGCCCTGCGCCCCCGTCCTGATCTCGTCGCGCGCGTCGCGGCGCCGCCGTACGACGTCATCAACTCGGAGGAAGCGCGGGAGATGGCGGACGGCAACGATGTCTCGTTCCTGCACATCAACAAGCCCGAGATCGACCTGCCGCCGGACGTGAGCCTGTACGACGATCGCGTCTACGCCAAGGGCGTCGCCAACCTGCGGCGGTTCATCGCCGAGGGCGTGTTCGTGCGCGAGGCGGAGCCGCGCTTCTACATCTACCAGCAGCGCATGGGCGACCACGTCCAGGCGGGGGTCGTGGGCGCCGCGTCGTGCCAGGAGTACGCGGACGGCCTGATCAAGCGCCACGAGTTCACGCGCAAGGACAAGGAGGACGACCGCACCCGCCACACCCACGAGCTCAACGCCAACGCCGGGCCGGTGTTCCTCACCTACCGCAAGCGGGCGGAGATCGACGCGATCGTGGACGGGATCCGCAAGGGCGAGCCGCTGTACGACATGGTGACCGACGACGGCATCGGCCACACCGTGTGGACCGTCGGTGCGGACGAGACGGCAGCGCTGCAGCAAGCGGTCCGCGCGGTGCCGGCGCTGTACGTCGCCGACGGGCACCACCGCGCGGCCTCGGCCGCGCGCGTCGGGCTCGAGCGCAAGGCCGGCAACCCGCGCCACCGCGGCGACGAGCCTTACAACTACTTCCTGGCCGTCCTGTTCCCCCACGACCAGCTGCGCATCATGGATTACAACCGCGTCGTGCGCGACCTCAACGGTCTGACACTCGAGAGCTTCCTGGCGGCGGTCGGCAAGACGTTCGCCGTCACACCCACCGCGGAACCGCGTCCCGACGCCGTGCACCGCTTCGGCATGTTCCTCGGCGGACGCTGGTACCGTCTCGAGGCGAAGCCGGGCACGTTCCCCGCCGGCGACCCGGTGCGCTCGCTCGACGCCGCGATCTTGCAGGAGAACCTGCTGGCGCCGGTCCTGGGCATCGCCGATCCCCGCACCGACACCCGCGTCGACTTCGTCGGGGGGATCCGCGGCCTGGGGGAACTCGAGAAGCGCGTGGCCGGCGGGTGGGCCGCTGCGTTCGCGCTCTTCCCCGTCTCGCTCGACCAGCTGATGGCGGTCGCCGACGCCGGCCTCGTCATGCCGCCGAAGTCCACCTGGTTCGAGCCGAAGCTGCGCTCGGGCCTGCTCGTGCGCACTCTCGACACCTGGTAGGGGCCGGGCGCCCCGGAAAGAAAGAGAGGCTGCCATGTTCATCCTGATCTGTGATGCGTTCGACGGCTCGCTTCCCGAGCGTCTCAAGCGGTTCGGCGAGGTGACGGACGATGTGACCAGGCTTCCCGAAGCGGAGGTGGCGCTGGTGCGCTCGAAGACCAAGTGCACGGCCGAATGGCTCGCCGGCGCGCCGAAGCTCAAGCTCATCATCCGCGGCGGCGTCGGTCTCGACAACGTCGACATCAAGGCCGCGAAGGAGCGCGGCGTCGAGGTGCGCAACACCCCGGCCGCCTCGGCGGTCGCGGTGGCCGAGCTCACCATGTGCCTGATGCTGGCCGTGCCCAACAAGCTCGTCGAGGCGCACAACGCGCTCAAGGCCGGGAAGTTCCTCAAGAAGGAGATCAAGCGCACCGAGCTGTTCGGCAAGACGCTCGGCCTCGTGGGGATCGGCCGCATCGCGTCCGAGGTGGCCAAGCGCGCCGCCGCGTTCGGGATGCGGGTGCTGGCGTTCGACCCGTTCGTGAAGCACTCCGATGTGGCGATCATGGTGCCGACCGTCAAGGAGCTGTTCGGCCAGGCCGACTACCTCTCGCTGCACGTGCCGCTCACCGACGACACCAAGGGGATGGTCAACGCCGCCGCGATCGCCACGATGAAAGACGGCGTCGTCATCGTCAACACCGGCCGCGGCAAGTGCATCGTCGAGGAGGACCTCGCCCAGGCGCTCGCCAGCGGCAAGGTCGGCGCCTACGCCACCGACGTGTGGTACTCGGACCCGCCCGACCCGACCAGCCCGCTGCTGGCCGCGCCGAACGTGCTCATGACCCCACACATCGGCGCCAACTCGAAGGAGAACCTGCTGCGCATCGGCGACGAGGTCGTCGCGCTGCTGGAAAAGTGGGGCAAGTGATCGTGGTCCGTGGTCCGTGGTCCGAAAGGAGGATGCGATGAGTCGGGTCATCAACTTCTATGCCGGGCCGGCGGCGCTGCCGCTGCCCGCCCTCGAGCGGGCGCAGGCGGAGCTGCTCGACTTCATGGGGACGGGGATGTCGGTGATGGAGATCTCCCACCGCGCCAAGGAGTACGACGCGGTGCACAACGAGGCGATCGCGCTCGTCAAGGAGTTGCTCGCCATCCCGGACAACTACAAGGTCCTCCTGCTGCAGGGCGGCGGCAACCTGCAGTTCGCGATGCTGCCGATGAACCTGCTCCACTCCGGGCGCAAGGCCGACTACATCGTCACCGGCTCGTGGGCGAAGAAGGCGTTCAAGGAGGCCAAGATCGTCGCCGGCGACGCCGCCCGCGTCATCGCCACCACCGAGCCGGAGAAGTTCAAGCGCCTCCCGCGGCCGGACGAGATCAAGGTCAACGCGGACGCCGCCTATGTCCACCTCTGCTCGAACAACACGATCTACGGCACGCAGTGGAAGACCTTCCCCGCCACCGGCGGGGTCCCGCTGGCGGCCGACATGTCCTCCGACTTCATGTGGCGGCCGTTCGACGTCAAGCCGTTCGGCTTCATCTACGCCGGCGCGCAGAAGAACCTCGGACCTTCGGGTCTCGTGGTCGCGATCATCCGCGACGACGTCCTCGCGATGTGCTCCGACAAGCTGCCGACGATGCTGCAGTACAAGGTCCACGCCGACAAGAACTCGCTCTTCAACACGCCGCCGTGCTTCTCGATCTACATCCTGCGCAACGTGCTCGCCTACAACAAGTCGATCGGCGGCCTCGCGGCGATCGAGAGGAACAACCGTGAGAAGGGCCGGCTGCTGTACGGCTGCATCGACGCGTTCCCGGAGTTCTACCGCGGCTACGTGACGGTGCCCGAGGATCGCTCGTTCATGAACGTCGACTTCAACCTGCCGAACGAGGAGATGGACGCGGCGTTCGTCGCCGAGGCGAAGAAGAACGGCATGGTCGGGCTCAAGGGGTACCGCGACCTCGGCGGCATCCGGGTGTCGATGTACAACGCGGTCACGGTCGACAACGTCAAGACCTTGGTGGCGTTCATGGAGGATTTCGCGAAGAAGCACGCGTAGAAGCCGGGGCCCGGGGTCCGGGGTCCGGACGACAAGAGGCTGACGCACGACGCGGCGGGGCGCGAGCCCCGCCTTTGCGTCAGGGGGCCGGCGGCCGGTCCGAAGCCACGGGCCGTGGATCGAAACGACGCGGCCGCCACGAGCGAAACGCTGGCCCCGTGAACGCTCAGCAAGACGAGAGCTCACCAGGGTCAAAGGCAGAGGAACGACGGGAACCGCCGCCGGTCTCCGTCTTCCGTCTTCCGTCTTCCGTCTCCCGTTCGCTCGACTCTTCGCGGGAATCGCAGCGCCACGCCCCGGCGAGAGCCTCGCCGGACACACCTCCAGAACGACGGAGTGAAGCGTCGGGGATGGTGCCGGGCGGGCTAGAGCGAGCGCTTGCGGCCGCGGGTGCCGCGGCGGCTGCCCTTCGGCTTGGAGAAGCGGCCCTCGACGGCGAAGAAGCTCGGCCCGCCGAGCAGCTCCGGAGGCCCACCCATCGGGCGCGGGCCCGTGGGGCGCCGTGCCGGGCGGTCCTCGGCCAAGTTGACCTTGAGGCTGCGGCCGCCGACGTCGCGGCCGTTGAGCTGCCGGATCGCCTCCTCGGCCTCGGCCTGCGTCGCGAACTCGACGAACGCGAAGCCGCGCGGCTTGCCGGTGGCGCGATCGGCCGGCATGTAGAGGTCAACAACGGCTCCCGCAGCCGCGAGGAGCTCGCCCAGCTCCTCCTTGGTCGTGCGGAAGCTCAGGTTCCCGACGAAGATCTTGGCTGGAATGGCTCGTCTCCTTCTCTCGTGCCCATGCGTTCACGGCGCCCCGGCACAACGGCCCGGAGTGGCATTGTACAGCGAGT
>JAKAFI010000087.1 GCA_021818005.1 Acidobacteriota bacterium
GGCGGCAAGGCGCTGCCGCTCAACGTGGACGGCGCGATCGCCGCGGTGCTCGCGGACCTCGGGTTCGACCCGGAGCTGGCGAACGGGTTCTTCATCCTGGCGCGGACCGCGGGGTGGATGGCCCAGGCGATCGAGGAGCGCCGGCGCGAGAAGCCGATGCGGCGGATCGACCAGAGCGCCGCCGTCTACGACGGCCCGGCGGCGCGCGAGCTGACATAAGCTTGAGAGCAGGCGTGCAAAGGAGAGACGACATGGCCAAGTACAAGATCGCCTGGCTGCCCGGAGACGGCATCGGCAACGACGTGATGGAGGCGGCGAGGATCGTCCTCGACGCCGCGGCGTTCGACGCCGAGTACGTGCACGGCGACATCGGCTGGGAGTTCTGGTGTTCCGAGGGCGAGGCGCTGCCGCAGCGCACGGTCGACCTGCTCGGGCACGTCGACGCCGCGCTGTTCGGCGCCATCACCTCCAAGCCGGTGAAGGCGGCGGAGGCCGAGCTCGCGCCGGCGCTCAAGGGCAAGGGTCTCATCTACCGCTCGCCGATCGTGCGCATGCGCCAGATGTTTGACTTGTACACCTGCCTGCGCCCGTGCAAGGCGTACCCGGGCAACCCGCTCAACTACAAGCCGACGATCGACCTCGTGATGTTCCGCGAGAACACCGAGGGGCTGTACTCGGGCGTCGAGTTCGCGCCGGTGCCGCCGCGGCTGCGCGACGCGCTCGCCGAGCTCTCCAAGCCGTTCGCGCACTTCGCGAAGGTCCCCGGCGATCAGTACGCCATCACCTGCAAGATCAACACGAGGGCCGGCTCGGAGCGGATCATCCGGGCGGCGTTCGAGTACGCCGCGGCGCACGGCTACCCGAAGGTCACGGTGATCCACAAGGCCAACGTGGTGCGGGCGACCGAGGGCCTGTTCCTCGAGACCGCCAGGGAGGTCGCGAAGGAGTTCCCCACCGTGGCGATGGACGACGCCAACGTGGACGCGATCTGCATGTGGCTGCTCAAGGACCCGGAGAAGTACGGCGTCCTCGTCGCGACCAACCTGTTCGGCGACATCATCTCCGACCTGTGCGCCCAGATGGTGGGCGGCCTCGGGTTTGGTTGCTCCGGCAACATCGGCGAGAAGCTCGCGGTGTTCGAACCGACGCACGGCTCGGCGCCGAAGTACGCCGGACAGTACAAGGTCAACCCGATCGCCACGGTGCTCGCCGCCAAGATGATGTTGGAGTGGCTCGGCGAGACCGCGACCGCGGCCCGGATCGAGGGCGCCGTCGCAGCGGTGATCGCCGAGGGGAAGGTGCGCACGTACGACATGGGCGGCAGCGCCTCGACGCTCGACATGGCGCGGGCGATCGCTGCGAAGCTGTAGAGACAGGGAACCGGACACCGGGCTCCGGGCACAGAGAGGCGGGGTCCGTGGTCAGTGGTCCGTGATCCGAGAGAGACAGGTCAGGCAAGAGCGTGGTCCGTGGTCAGTGGTCCGTGGTCCGAGAGAACCAAGGCCCGGGGCGCAGCCGGATGACACCGCGCCCCGGTGGCGTACGCCGGCGTAGGACCTTTTGGTGAGGGCGAACTCCCTCCCGACGGGGGGCGGGTGGGCCGGCGTCGTCGCGGCGCTGGCCGCCGTGTATGTCGTCTGGGGCTCGACGTACCTCGCCATCCGCATCGCGCTCGAGGGCATCCCGCCGTTCCTGATGGCCGGCGTGCGCTTCCTGGCAGCCGGCGGCGTTCTGTTCGTCTTCCTCTGGCTGCGCGGCGCGCCGGCGCCCTCGGCCCGGCAGTGGCGGAGCGCGGCGCTGGTCGGGGGGCTGCTGCTGCTCGGCGGCAACGGCGGCGTCGTCGTCGCGGAGCAGTGGGTGGCGTCCGGCCTCGCCGCGCTCGCGGTGGCGACGGTGGCGCTGTGGTCGGCGCTGTTCGCCGGGCTGTGGGGGCAGTGGCCGCGGCGGCTGGAGTGGGTCGGCCTCGCGGTCGGCTTCGGCGGCGTCGCGCTCGGCGGCGAGACGATCTCCGCCTCGGAGTGGGCCGCGCTCCCCGTCATCCTGGCGGGCGTCGCGATCGTCATGGTCGGGCACGCGCGGGCCGCGGCCGCCGCCGACGACGGTCACGAGAGCGTCAGCTCTTGACGGCGGTCAAGGAGCGCCGGCGCACGGCGGCCTACGGTCGGCGGCGGGAGCGACGATGCGCCGAGGCAAGACACCCGCCGTGGTCCTCGCCCGCCGTCTGAGCCAGGCGGTGTGGCTCGCCCTGATCGTGCTCATCGGCGTCCAGTTCGCACTCTGGGCGCTGCCCCAGACCGCCGGGCACGCCCCCGAGGGGACCCGCCCCGCCGGCGTCGAGGGGTTCCTGCCGATCTCGGCGCTGATGTCGCTGCGGCTGTGGCTGGCCGGCCAGGGGATCCACCCGGTCCACCCCGCCGGCCTCGCGATCCTCCTCGGCGTGCTGGCGATGAGCGCGTTGGTGGCGAAGTCGTTCTGCTCCCACATCTGCCCGGTCGGCACGGTGTCGGAGGCGCTCGGCCGTCTCGGCGGGCGGTTGCTCGGCCGCACCTGGGCGCCGCCGCGCTGGCTCGACCTTCCCCTGCGCTCGCTCAAGTACCTCCTGCTCGCCCTCTTCCTCTGGGTCACCTGGGTCGCACTCGACCTCCCGGGGGTGCGTGCGTTCCTCGACAGCCCGTACAACCGGGTGGACGACGTCAAGATGTTGCTCTTCTTCGCCCACCCGTCGCGCCTCACGGTGGCGGTGCTCGGGGCGCTGGCCGTCGGCTCGCTGCTCGTGCGCGACCTATGGTGCCGCTACCTGTGCCCGTACGGCGCGCTGCTCGGCCTCGTCGGCCGGCTCGCGCCGCTCAAGGTGACGCGCGATCCGGCGACCTGCACCGACTGCGGCAAGTGCACCAAGGTCTGCCCGGCCCGCCTGCAGGTCCACACGATGACCCGCGTCGCGTCGGTCGAGTGCACTTCGTGCCAGGACTGCGTCGCCGCGTGCCCGGTCAAGGCCTGCCTCGCGGTGCGGCCGCCGCGCGTCGCCCCGTCGCGCTGGTGGCTGCGGCCGGCGCTCGTCGTCGTCGTGGCGGTGGGCGTCTACCTCGGAGTGACCGCGGCGTTCCGCCTCACCGGTCACTGGCGCGGCGACGTGAGCCCGGCGGAGTACGCGCGGCGGCTTCCCGAGATCGACTCGCCGCTGTACACGCACGCCGGCGGCCTCGCAGCCGGCGAGACGCCGGCCGCCGCGACTTCAGGCGCCGCCCGGTAGGCCGCGGCCGCCGCCGATCAGCGCTCCATGCTCCTGATCTTGAAGATCAGGGTGACCATGGCGAGGGCGATGACCGCGAGCGAGATGAACAGGCCGGTGCGGCGGAAGCGGATCTCGCGCTCGGCGGCGGCGGCGTCCTTGTCGGCGGCGACGGTGTCCGCGAGCGCGGCGTTCGTCTGCTTCTCCACCAGGGTGGGGGTCACCGTGTGGATCTCGACCGTGGCCATGATGTACGCCTGGTGCGCGTCCTGCAGCTTGACCTCGGCGGGGTCCATCAGCATCCCGGCCCGCTTCACGTGCGCGACGCGCGCCCCGACCGTTGCTTCGGCCGCGACCACGCTGGCGAGCGCGCCGGAGATTGCCGCCGCCGCCTTGGCGCCGGCGTCGCCGGCGCTGTGGCACGCCGCGCACACCTGCTTGTCGCCGACGCCGATCCACGAGTCCTGCGGATGGACGATCGCGTGGTTGCTGTGGCACGCCTCGCAGGCCGGCTGGTCCATCGCCGCGAACGCGTCCTTGTGCGGCGACTGGTCGAACTTCTCCAGTTGCGAGACGTGGCAGGTACCGCACACGTTGGCGACCGAGGAGACGCCCGGCGGCGTGGCGCCGTGGGCGCCGTGGCACGACTTGCACGTCGGCGCCGAGAGGTCGTTCTTCTGCGTCAGCGCCGCGTAGTGGACCGACTTCTCGTACTCGGCGACCTCGTTGCCCTTGATCCCGTACTTGTTCATCAGCGCCACGTCGGCGTGGCAGCGGGCGCAGGTCGCGACGATCTGCGTCGGGTACACCGGGGAGCGGGCGTCGGACGGCGGCCGGACGCCGTGGGCGCCGTGGCACGACGAGCAGACGGCGACGTCGGTAGAGCCCTTGGCGAGGGCGATGCCGTGTTTCGAGGTTCGGTACTGGGCGAGCTGGTCGGTCGGGATGTTCGGCGCGTAGCGCAGCATGTAGGCCGCGTTGGAGTGGCACGAGCCGCACATCTCGGGGATCGCGCGCGGGGCGGGCACCCCGACGAACCCCTTGCGCGGGTCCATCGCGGCGGCGCGATCGGCCGCGGCGGGGTCGCCGCCGTGACACCCGGCGCAGGTGATCCCCTGCGTCAGGTGGATGTCGTTCTTCGCCAGTTCGGCCGGCTTGCGCAGGCGCTCGTCGCTGAGCGTGGCGTGACAGGACAGGCACGTGTCGGCGGCGGCCGCCGCCGGCGCGGCAGGCGCCGCGTGGGCGGCCGGCGCCGCGGCGCGCGCCGTGGCCGCGAGGCCGATCGCAAGGGTGGCGACGGTGGTCGAGAGTCTCATTTGAACACCCCCGCGAACGAGGCGAACGTGAAGCCGACGATGTAGGCGAGCACCAGCCAGCCGAGCACGAAGAACGTGCGGCCGCGGCCACCCCCCGGGCGGCCGCGGTCGAGGATCGGCACCAGGAACCAGACCAGGCCGCCGGCCGCGAACGCGCCGAGGCCGATCAACTCGCCCTCGATCCCGAATATGTGCGCGGGAAGCAGCTTGAGCGTCTCGAAGACGAAGAGGAAATACCACTCCGGCTTGATCCCGGCCGGCGCGCTGCCGAACGGATCGGCCTTGGTGCCGAGCTCCCAGGGGAAGAACGCCGCGAGCGCCGCGAGCGCCGCGAGGCCGAGCAGCCAGACCACGCCCTCGCGCATCATGAAGTTGGGCACGAACCGGATCGGCTTGCGCCGCTTTGCCTCCTCCTCGAGCGAGGCGGGGACGTGCATCCCCTGGCGCTGGATCAGCGCGAGGTGGAAGCCGAGCAGGAGGGTGGTAAGCATCGGCAGCACGGCGACGTGGAAGCCGAAGAACCGGGTGAGCGTCGCGCCGGTCACCTCGGAGCCGCCGCGCAGGAACTTGAGCAGCCAGCCACCGACGAACGGCACCAGGCTCACCATGTCGGTCCCGACGCGGGTCGCGAAGAACGACAAAGTGTTCCACGGCAGCAGGTAACCGGAAAACCCGAAGCCCATGGCGAGTCCGAGCAGCGCGACCCCGGACCACCAGGTCAGCTCTCGCGGCTTCGCGTACGACCCCATGAAGTAGACCGAGAACATGTGGGCGAACGCCGAAAGGATCATCAGGTTCGCGGACCACGAGTGGATCGAGCGCACGAGCCATCCGAACGGAACACGTGTGACGATGAACTGCACGCTCTCGAATGCGGCTTCCGCGGTCGGGCGGTAGTAGAGCAGGAGGAGGATCCCGGTCGACACCTGCACGAAGAAGAAGAACAGCGTCAGCCCACCGAAGTAATAGGCCCAGGAGTGGCGGTGGGTCGGCACCACCTTGTGGCGGATGAACTCGACGATCGGGTCGAGCTCGAGACGCTCGTCGAGGGCTTGCCAGAGCTTGTCGAGGGCGCGCATCGCTCAGGCCCCCTTGGTGACGTAGATGTCGTCACCCACGATCGCCACCTTGTACTCCTCGAGCGGCTTCGGCGGCGGCCCGGCGATGTTCTTACCGTGCAGGTCGTACTGGCCGTTGTGGCAGGCGCACCAGATGTGCTGCAGGTCAGGACGGTACTGCACCGTGCACCCGAGGTGGGTGCACACCGCCGAGAACGCGCGCACGTGACCGGCCGGCGTGCGGATGAGGATCCCGGGTCGCGCGCCGAAGCGGAAGATCTTCCCCGTGTTGTCGGCCAGCTGCGAGAGCTGGCCGGCAAGGACGCGGTTGACCGGTGCCTCCGCGACGCGGGGGGGGATCACGAAGCGAAAGACCGGGTAGAGCGCGGCGATGATCGTGGCGCCCAACGACGTCCCGAGCAGCCAGCTCAGGGCACTTCGCCGGGAAACCCTGGGTGCTCCCTCGGTGCTTGCCATACCTTCCCCCCCTACCGCGTGAATGCGACGCTCATTGTCGAGGGTCGGCGCGCGGGCGTCAAGCCGTCTCTGGCACAATGGCCGCGTGGCGGAAGGGGTCGCAGTCGCGTTGCGCCGGCTGCCGCTGTTCGCGGCGCTGCCGCCGCCGTTGCTCGAGGAGGTGGCGCGGCTGTGCGCGGTGCGCCGCGTCCGCCGCGGCGAGCTGCTGTTCTCGGAGGGCGATCCGGCGGGGTTCCTGCCGCTGCTGCTCGCCGGCCGGGTCAGGCTGAGCCGGGGCGGCCCCGACGGGCGCGAGCAGCTGCTCCACCTCGTGCGCGCCCCCTCGTCGTTCGCAGAGGCTGCGGTGTTCGGCCCGGGGGTCTTCCCGGCGACGGCGATCGTGCTCGACGACGGGGAACTCGCGGCGATCGCGCGCCCCGCCCTGCTGGAGCTGCTCCGCCGCCGTCCCGAGGTGGCGCTCGCCTTGCTCGCGTCGCTGTCGGTGTGGATGCGGCGGCTCGCCGACCTGGTCGAGGGGCTGGCGTTGCACACGGTCGAGGAGCGCGTCGCGGCGTACCTCCTGTCGGCGTTCCGGCGGTCCGGGCGCGCGCTGGCGCCCGGCGCTGCGATCCGCCTCGAGGAGCCGAAGCGGCTGATCGCCGAGCTGTGCGGCACCGGCCCCGAGGTGCTCTCGCGCACGTTCCGGCGCCTGGCCGCCGGCGGCGTCGTCCGGGTCAGCGGGCGGGCCGCCATCCTGCTCGACCCCGCCGCCCTGGTCGCGCTGGTGACCGGCGGCGGCGCGGACGCCTGACGCCCGTCCGACGCCGTCGCCGCGCGGCGTGTATGCTGGGCGCGAAGCGGGCCGGGGGATCAACGATGGTGCGAGTGCTCTTCGTGGGCGATGTCGTCGGCAAGGTGGGGCGCCGGCTCGTGAGCGAGCGGCTGCGCCGCCTGCAGGCCGAGGTGGAGGCCCACGTCACGGTGGTCAACGTGGAGAACGCGGCCGGCGGCTTCGGCCTCACCGGCTCGATCTGGGAGGAGCTGCGGCGCCTGCCGGTGGACGTGTTCACCTCCGGCAACCACATCTGGGACAAGCGCGAGACCGGGGCGCTGCTCGACAGCGAGCCGCGCCTGCTGCGGCCGGCCAACTACCCGGCGGGGAACCCGGGCCGCGGGTGGTGCGTGGCGACCTCGCGCGCCGGCGTTGCGGTCGCCGTGATCAACCTGCAGGGGCTCACGTTCATGACGGCGATCGACAGCCCGTTCCAGGCCGCCGACCGCATCCTCGACGAGATCGGGGAACGGGCCGCGGTGCGGATCGTCGACTTCCACGCCGAGGCGACGTCCGAGAAGCAGGCGATGGCGTGGTACGTCGACGGAAGGGTGAGCGCCGTTTTCGGAACCCACACGCACGTGCCCACGGCGGACGAGCGCATCCTGCCAGGCGGGACGGCGGCCCAGACCGACGTCGGGATGACCGGGCCGTACGAGGGCGTCATCGGCTTCAAGCCGCAGGCCGTGCTGGAGAGGTTTCTGCTCGCGACGCCGCGCGCCCTCGAGCCCGCGACCCGCGGCGGCGCGCTGTGCGGCGCCGTGGTCGAGGTGGACGAGACGACGGGCCGCTCGCTCGCGGTCCGCAGGGTCCGCGTCGAGGAGGGCGAGCGGGTGTGAGCGCGCCGGTCTCGGTGCTCGTGACCGCCCGCGACGAGGAGGCGCAGCTCCCCGGGGCGCTCGCCAGCGTCGTCGGGTGGGCCGCCGAGACGTTGGTCGTCGTCGACCCGCGCAGCACCGACCGGACCGCCGAGATCGCCCGCGCGGCGGGGGCCGTCGTGCTGGCGCACGCCTACACGTCGAGCGCGGCGCAGTGCAACTGGGGCCTGGAGCGCTGCGCGCACGACTGGGTGTTCGTGCTCGACGCCGACGAGCGCGCGACGCCCGCGCTCGGCGACGCGATCGGCCGCACGCTCGCCGCGCCGGGGCACGCCGCCTACGAGGTCAGGCGCACGAACCTGGCGTTCGGGAGGCGGTTGCAGTTCGGCGACTGGGGCGCGGACCGGATCGTGCGCCTGCTCGACCGGCGCCGCGCCCGCTTCGAGGAGCGGGCCGTGCACGGGGCGGTTCTCGCCCCCTCGGTCGGCCGCCTCGAGGGCACGATCGAGCACCACACCCTGCGGTCGCTGTCACAGTATGCGGCGAAGCTGCACGACTACGCCCGCCGCGGGGCCGAGGAGCTGGTCGGCGGCGGGCGGCGCGCCACCGTGATCGGCGCCGCGGCGCGCGCCGAGTGGCGGTTCGTGCGCGCGTTCGTCTTTCGCCTCGGCTTCCTCGACGGCGGCGCCGGGTTCGTCGTCGCGGTGCTAGGGGCTTACGGGACCTTCCTCAAGTGGGCCGCGGTCTGGGACGCCACGACGCGGCGCCATTCGGTTTCGTAGACCAGCCATGGGTGCCCTCCCCGCCCGCGTCCTCGTCGACCTTCCCAACTGGCTCGGCGACGTCGTGCACGCGCTCCCGGCGCTCGCCGCGGTGCGTGCCGCCAACCGTCGCGGCGAGACCTCGGCGTTGCTGCCGGCGGCGTACGCGCCGCTGGCGCGCCTGCTCGGCGTCGAAGTCATCGCGCGCCCGGTCGGGGCTGGCTTCGCGTGGGCCCGCCGCCGGCTACGCCAGCGCTTCGACGTCGTCGTCACGGCGCGCCACAGCACCCGCGCCAAGCTGCTGCTCGCCGGCTCGGGGGCGCCCGTGCGCCTGGCGAGCCGCGGCCGCGGCGCCGCCGCGCTCGGCCTCGGGACGTTCGCGGTCGTGCGCAGCCGGCACCAGCGCCACGACCTCGACGGCGCGCTCGCGCGCCTCGGCCTGCCGCCGGAGGCGGCCGCCCCGTTCCGGCTCGCCCTCCCCGACCACCTGCGCCGCCAGGGGGCGCGGCAGCGGGCGCTGCTCGGCGGTCCGGGGCTGGTCGCTGTGCTCCCCGCGACCCGCGGAGTGCAGGCGAAGCGTTACCCGACGCGGCACTTCGTCGCGGTCGCCCGCGCGCTCGCCGACTCCGGGGTGACCCCGGTGGTCGTCGTGGGTCCCGGTGAGGAGGCGCTGGCGCTGCCGCTGGTCGCCGGGGCGGGCGCCCGCGTCGCGCCCACCGCGTGGGGGCTCGACGAGATCGCGGCGCTGCTCGCCTCGTGCGACGCCGCGATCGGCAACGATTCCGGGCTCACCCACGTCGCGGCCGCGGTCGGGTGCCCGACGGTGGCGCTGTTCGGGCCCACCGCCGCGGCGCGGACCGCCCCCGTCGGCGGCGCGCTCATCGTGCGCGCGCCGGCCGCGGCCGGGAGTGGGCGTCTCGACCAACTGGATCCGGCGGAGGTCGTGCGCGCGGTGTCCGCGGTGTGCGCCGGCGGGTGGGCCGGAGGCGCGCCGCGGGGGTTGCGCGTTTGGCCGGGCGACTGTATGATCCCCGGTGCGGGTGGGCCGCTAGCTCAACTGGCAGAGCAAGGGACTCTTAATCCCTAGGTTGTAGGTTCGACTCCTACGCGGCTCACCAAGTCCCGTCCCGCGAAAGTGGCGGAACCGGTAGACGCGCGAGACTTAGGATCTCGTGGGCGTGGCCCATGGGGGTTCGAGTCCCCCCTTTCGCACCATCAGGAGCCAGCATGAACTACGACATCGAACGCACCACCCCGTGCCGGGTCGTCGTGACGGCCACCAGCGGCGCGGAGGACGTGCGCTCCGAGCGCGAGCACCTCGTCGCCGAGTGGCAGCGCGGCGCACGCATCGACGGTTTCCGCAAGGGCAAAGCGCCGCGCGCCCTGGTGGAGCGCCGCTTCGCCGAGCAGATCCGCGAGGACCTCGAGGAGCACCTGACGCGCCGCGCCTGGGACCGGGTGGTGCGGGAGGAGAAGCTGCGGCCCGCGTCGTCCCTGGGCGTCAAGGAGTCGGTGTGGCTCGACTCCGGCGAGTACCGGGTCAAGGCCGAGTTCGAGGTCTACCCGACGGTCGAGCTGCAGCCGCTCGACGGCTTCCGCGCGCCCGAGTTCGCGCTCGACCCGAATGAGGACGAGGTCGCGGGGGCGCTCGAGCAGCTGCGCGAGCGCCAGGCGGCGTGGGAGCCGGTCGTAAGCGGCCCGGCCGAGGACGGGATGCTGGTCGAGGCCGAGGTGGAGGGCTCGTTCCCGGACGGCGGCGGCGAGCCGTTCCACGAGGAGCGCTCGCTGTTCCGGATCGGCGCCGGTGAGGTCTACCCCGAGATCGAGGCGGCGGTGACCGGCGCCGCAGTCGGCGCCGCGGTCGCGGCGGCGCGCACGGTCGGCGAGGAGGGCGGCGAGGCCCGCGCCGGGAAGCGGATCGCCTACACGGTGCGGGTGAAGAGCCTGCGGCGCAAGCGCCTCCCCGAGCTCGACGACGCGTTCGCGGTGTCGCTCGGCGTCGCGGACGGCCTCGCCGCGCTGCGCGAGCGCCTGCGCGAGCGGCTGCGCGCCGACAAGCTCGAGCGCCGCCGCGATGCGTGGCGCGAGGCGCTGGTGACCCACCTGTCCGGGGGCCGTACGCTGGAGCTGCCGGAGACGGTGGTGCGCGACGACACGCGCAAGGAGCTGCTCGAGTTCGTGCAGGCGATGGCACGTCGCGGCATCGACCCCGACCGCGCCGAGATGGACTGGCCCAAGCTCGAGGAAGAGATGCGCGAGCGCGTGGAGCACCGGCTGCGCGCCGAGCTCCTGCTCGGGGCGCTGGCCGACTCGTTCGGCCTCAGC